>JBBTTQ010000078.1:0-24828 GCA_038064175.1 Patescibacteria group bacterium | reverse complement strand
TGCTACAGTGGGCATCGACCCAGGAAAAGTGCAATTACAGGTGGACTGATACATCAGCTTTCACAAAATCCCTCACCATGCTAAGCTTCATCTATGACAGATCCGCGCATCGCACAATTTCACGCACACGGGGATAAAATTCTTCAGTTTTTGTCCGGCGAATATTCCAAATTACAGACCGGACGCGCCAACGCAGCCCTGATTGAGCATATCGAAGTGGAGGCCTACGGCCAGAGGCAGCCGCTCAAGACGATTGCGGGCATCAGCGTCACGGATGCCCGCTCCATGACCGTCCAGCCATGGGACAGGTCCATTCTCGCCAACGTCGACAAGGCCATTCAGCAATCCAATCTGGGGGTGAACCCGGTGAACGACGGCGTCATGATACGCATCAATCTGCCGCCCATGACGCAGGAACGCCGCGAGCAGCTGGCAAAAGTTGTGCATCAGCTCGCCGAAGAGGCGCGCATTTCGCTCAGGAAGTACCGTCAGGAAGCGCATGACGCCATCAAGCCGGAGAAGGACGAGGATGTCCGCGAAACTCTCAACAAGGATCTGCAGAAGGCAGTCGACGCTTTGAACCTGCATATTGGCGAGACAGCCGAGAAGAAGGAGCAGGAGATTATGACGATATAGTTTCGAGTTTCAGGTTTCTGGTTTGTAAACAGTAACCCGAAACCTGCAACCAGAAACTACTCTGTGCTAGTATGAATGCATGAAACGCCCTCGCATCGCCGTCATCTCCTTCCCCGGCAATAACTGCGAAGTGGAATCCCTTCGCGTCATCAAAGAGACGGGGATGGAAGCGATGTTCTTTCGATGGAACGATGATCGATCGAAATTGCAGGACGTCGGCGGATACTTCATCCCCGGCGGCTTTTCGTACGAGGATCGCGGCCGAAGCGGCATGGTGGCAGCCAGGGACCCACTCATGAAATTTCTTTCGGAGGAAGCGGCAAAGGGCAAAACCATCATCGGCAACTGCAATGGCGCTCAGATTCTGATCGAGAGCGGGCTTGTGCCGCTCAATTCGGGACTCGCGATGAGTCTGGCCAGGAACGCCGTCAGAACTGGCGCCGGATGGAGCTCGCCGGGCTTCCTCAGCGAATGGGTATGGATCCACCCGGTCTGTTCGCGCAATCGATGCGCCACCTCTGATTGGGAAGCGCCCATGCATCTTCCCATCGCACACGGCGAAGGCCGGTTTGTGACGACGGATCCGGACCTGGTAGCGGAGCTTCAAAAGGGCGATCAGATTGCATTTGCCTATTGCACGGAGGCGGGGGAAATCTCCGAAGAACCTTCGGTGGCGCCGAATGGTTCGACCCTTGGCATCGCAGGAATCTGCAATCCCGCGGGCAATGTCGTCGCTCTCATGCCGCATCCGGAGCGAACGGACCTGGGTAAACCGTATTTCGATTCACTGCGTCGCTGGATAGAGGCGGGTAAAGGGAGCGCGCATGCCAGGCATACATGGAATTCGCATTCGTGGAAACTGGAGAAGAACGAGCCAAGGACAACCGAAGTATTCATCGATACGATCATAACCAATAACGAGGAACGGACTGTGGAACAAGCTGCTCGCAGGGTCGTTGCCAACCTCACGCTGAAGCAATGGAAGTATTTTTCGATTCCAAAGAAAGATCCGGGCAAACTTCTCTCCGATCTCTCCATTTTTAATCCAAACAAAGAACGGGCATTTATCCGCAGAGGGGACGATGTTACCCGCTGGAACCCGGATTCAAGGCAGTTGTCACCGCAAAAAGATCCTGTGTTCGCGGGGATGCTGCTCGTTCGGAAAGATATTCCCGACACCGGTGCTATCTCCGCGGGTGACGGCGGCGAATCCGGGGTCTGCTACATGGTTCAGGGTATATCGGAGGCAGATCTCAAGCGAAGCGACGTACTCGAAATTTTTGCCAATCCGCATGCAAGCACGCTTGAAATGCTGCAGTGATGCCGATTCAAGGAATGCATTCTCCTTTCGCACCGCCCCTCACCCTCCTTTTCCCCTGACGCGGGAGAGGTGACAGAGGAAAAATGAACACACCGCGCGCATCCACTCCGAAGGCAAGCGCGACGTTCTTTCTTCTGTTGATACCGCTTCGCGTTTAAAACGTTACCAATCCACCGAAGGTGATTGGAAGCAGTTATGGACTTGAGGAAACGCTACGCGGTACGAGAGGAGGAAGTTTTTGATACTCTGTATTGGTATCCTTTTTATTGCAACTTGGTATGACATGCATCCAAACACTTCACCCTTTTTTGACGAGAGAAGAAATTTGTTTCTTCAGCCTGTTTCCATCTTGGTCCGTAACGATGATGTCTCCCAATACAGGCGTTGCATCGTCCGTATCGAGCGCCCTGCACACAAAAACAAATTCATTCGGTGGATCTGCATTTTCTGAGCGGTCAATCAACAGGTCGCCTCTGACCAGAGCTAGTATAAGATTTTCAGGAGAAATAATGTCTGCGATACGCCGAAAAACTTCATCACTCAAGCGCCTGCATTCGGCGCTTACGGCGCGGAATTGGCCCTCATTTTTGACGGCTTGAAGCCTGCCACACAGGAGATGGAAGAAAAGTTTGTACGGCAGCGGGTCCAGGAGGGGTGACCTGTTTGAAATTTCGTTCATTTGGTCAATCTGCAACTGTCGTTCAGCTCTCCAGCCGTCTCTTTTTTTCGAAGTTTCATGTACCATGAGTTAGGTACTTTACTACATGGAGAGACACCGTCAAGTTTGCCTTTTGGCTCACAATGTTCGCTCACTCTGGAATGTGGGATCCTTTTTCCGGACCGGGGATGCCATGGGCGTCGAAAAAGTGTACTTGACCGGATACACGGGGTTTCCGCCACGGAAGGAAATCACCAAAACCGCTTTGGGAGCTGAAGAAATGGTTTCCTGGGAAAAACATGAGGATCCTCTGCCCGTCCTGCGGACATTGAAGAGCGAGGGCTGGCAGATCGTGGCCCTCGAAATCGCACCGGAAGCTCTGGATATCCGAAATTTTCAGGCATCGGACAGGGTCTGTCTTGTCGTTGGGCACGAGCTTACGGGGATACCGCAGGAACTGATGGATCTTGCGGATGCAACCGTCATGATTCCCATGCTCGGAAAAAAAGAATCGTTAAACGTTGCGGTTGCGGCGGGGATCGCGCTCTACCAGCTTCGTGGCTTGTAGAGAGCTATGCCATACTGCCGCTTCCGCAAACCTATAAGCTGCGAACCTGCTTGTACACGTATATGTTAATATAATAACATAGTAACCTGTTTGCACTATACTTCCGACAAATACTTGTATGCCTGCGCTCCGAGGATGCCGCCCAGAAGGGGGCCTGCGACGTACATGACATTGAACGAGCCGATCGCAAGCGCAATGGCAGGGTTCAGGACGCCGTTACTGAGAACAGAGGCGAGATAAATACCAAGAAGCAGAGAGCCTCCGATCACGAAGCCCGCGTGGCCGGAGGAGACGCGCTTGTAGACGACGGAGGCAATGCCGAAGACCAGAACGAATGCGCCGACGGCCTCGGCGACACCGACCATGGGAACGTTCGTGGTGGAAACCCTGACGATTTCGCCCGTGATGATCCGGCCGAACACCATCGCGAGAACCGCGCCGACGAATTGAGAAATGATGTACAGAGCCGCATCTTTCGCGTCAATTTTCTTTACGCTCCAGAGCCCGACGGTCACCGCGGGATTCAGGTGCGCGCCGCTGATGTGACCGATGGTGTAGACGAAGAGACCGAGGGTGAGCCCTGCGATCACCGGAGTCGCCGCCGGCATCGTGAACCCGACAGAGAGCCAGACGCCGAGCGCAAGCGCGAACGTACCCAGGACTTCGGCGAGATATTTTTGGAGTTTCATAATTCAGTGGAGAGAAATTTACACTATCATACCGTTCTCTGCCCGTCACATAAAAACTTTACTTTACAATGCATAGAGTTCGTTGTTTTTTGTGCGTATTAGAATCATTAGTATAACCCCAGAGCAAGCTCTGGACTCTCTTTTCCGCAGCAAGCTGCGGGGAATCAAACCATCACCTTCGCTCGCAGATCAACTGCAACCTGGCCACTCGTCCACCGAAGCTCCCACAGGAGCGAAGGTGGATTGAAGGCACCCTCTGCTGCCTCTCCCCCTTTGAAGGGGTGGGTACGTTATTATGATGCAAAAAGCTTTGTGTAAGGGACGTTGGGTCCTCTTTAGAAACATTCGATAGGATCCACATCCACAATTGCACCGTATTTTTCCGCCTGAATTTCGTTTGAGTCCTTATGAAAGCCACGAACGAGTACATGATACGCACCCGGCGCCATGAGCATCGGACTGGATGTCATAACGATTTCCTGCCCTTTTTTCCTGGAAAGTTCTTCGATATGCAGCTTCAGGGCTTCGCCGCGCAACCGGGCATTGTTGCCGCGAAGGATAAAGCGAATCATGGAAACGGCGGGAGGGTACTGCATATGCAAACGCAATTTCCATTCCTGATCCAGAAATTCCTCGACTTCATGCCGCGCGGCCCTCTTCACTTCTTCCGCTTCGGGTCGGAACGTCTGGATGATCACCTGTCCCGGTTTTGCCCTGCCGCTCCGCCCTGTGAGTTGTGTCAGGAGCTGGAACACCCGTTCTCCTGCGCGGAAATGAGGGAGAGAGAGTCCGACGTCCGCAAGGAGAACGGCCGCCAGCGTTACGTTCGGGAGATCGAGACCTTTCACAACCGATTGCGTTCCAAGCAGTATATCCGCCTGACCTTCGCGCATTTTTTTGAGAAGCAGGCGCATCTGCTCCGGGGACGTGAGCGTATCGCTGTCGGCGCGCAGAACGCGAGCGGATGGAAATACTTTGCCAAGAATGGATTCAATTTTCTGCGTTCCAGCGCCTACTGCGAACAAGTTGGACGAAGAACAGTGAGGGCAGTGCTCCGGAAGAGGAGCCTGCACGCCGGATAGATGATCCATCAGGAAAGGTTTTCCGCTTCGATCCGTATGCACCGTAAACGGCAGTTGCGACACGGGACTGACGACACGTCTGCGGCAATCGAGACACAGGAGCGCCGTTGCCGATCCGCGACGATTCAAGAACAGAACCGATTGCTCCCCGCGCTTCAGTCGCTCTTCTATCGCCTCGAGCAGGGGAGGGGAGAATGGGTACAGAGAGCCGAATTTCACCGTACCAAGATCGACGATGCTTACGTCGGGCAATGGCTGATCCAGATAGCGTTTTTCAAGCCTCGCCGTGTGATAGCGGCCTTCCTTTGCCCGTGACCATGATTCAATGGAAGGGGTTGCCGTTCCCAGCAGCAGTTTGGCTTCCGCGAAGCGCGCAAGCGTCTCGGCCGTTTCGCGGGCGTGATAGCGGGGCATCTGCTCATTTTTGTAGGTACATTCGTGTTCCTCATCAATAATAACCAAGCCGAGATCCGTCACCGGCGCAAACAGCGCGCTTCGGGAACCAATGACGAGCCACACATGACCCTCATGGATGCGTCGCCACTCCCGAACGCGTTCTCCGGCTGGCCGTCTGCTGTGGAGAACCGCGATATGCGACCGGTCAAGAAGTTTCTCAAACCGTTCAATGCTGTTCTCGGTCAAAAGAATTTCCGGAACCAGAAGAATCGCGCGTTTCCCCCTGCGAAGAGTCCGGACGATGAGATCCGCGTACACTTCGGTTTTTCCGCTCCCCGTAATGCCGAAAAGGAGCGATGGCCTCCGATCATTCCAGATAGCCTCTGCAGCCGTCATCTGATCGTGCGTGAGAATCGGTGCGTTGAATGATGGCGGACGCTGTCTCTCCTCTGATTCCGGCAAAGTAATTTCCCGAACGACGCCGGCTTTGACGAGGGACTTGAGCGCAGTTCCCGATGCGCCTGTTTCCGTTTGTACCTCCGACGAGGAGGCTCGTTCACGGTCCTTCAAAAATTCGACGATCGCACGCTGCTTCTTCCCGTGGACTGCTTTTTCCGCGACGAGCTGATACACAATCTTCTTCCGCGGCAAGAGCTTTGACCAGGGCGGAGGCGGAAGCCAGACACTGAGGCAAGCCCTGAGGGAGCAGCAATAGTAATCCGCCATCCAATGGAGGGTTTTCATCTGAGCCTCGTTCAGCAGGGGCTTCTCACAGAGAATGTTCTGGATGCGTTTCACATCAAATTCCTCGGCTTCCTTCGCTTCATGGATACCCAAAACAATGCCTTCCACGATGCTTCGTCTGAGCGGCACTTTCACGGGCGTTCCCATGGCGACTTGGTCGTCACTTTCATAGGTCAGACCATCACCGATCCCTCTGGATTTGCCAGCAGTCACGACCTTGAGACGCACGAGTGCAGTATAGGGAATGAATGTCGCGCAGGCAGGTGTGCCTGCTCCCGATTAAACAAGGGGCGGGCATACTTGCCCTCGGCATCATTGGTCGGGGCAGCAGGACTTGAACCTGCGGCCTCCTGCTCCCAAAGCAGGCGCTCTAGCCAACTGAGCTATGCCCCGATATACCGAGGGATCAAAAGATCGAGTCAACTGCTTGCCCACCGTCTTGTCCCCCGAAGCCAAGAGGCGAAGGGTGGAGGTCCCGCGCATGCGGGGTGAAGGTGGGAGCTATGCCACGACTGAGCACAGGATACATCATTTACTTACCCGACTACGTCGCATCGATCGCGATGCCGCTACACTGAAGATCATGCGCCTCGCTCGGATCGTCGTTTTGATGGTCATGGGAAGTATTCTCATTTTTGCACTCAGTACCGCAGTCTATTTGGAATCGGTTTCGATGGAAGGGACGCTCTGCTTATTTCGGACGATAAAGCGGGCGTCCTGTACCGCGTGACTGCGGCGAAATAGGCTAAAGCTTGGTTAAAACCTCCAGGAAAATTCTTGCGGTGGAGACCCTTGCTTTTCGGAGTGTCATTCCTATACTGGATCATCAATTATGGTATTTTCGGATGCTGGCATCCGTAGAGCGGACGGCTCGGAGTGGACAGTCGGGAGCGCGATCGAATCATTGAAAGCTGCCATCTGGCAACGGAGACCCGTGCTTGGGAACATCATGCAGAAGCACGGTTCGAAGAATCTGTTTACGTACGCGAAGGACTTTTTGGATGTGAATCCGAGTCCCGTTCTGGACGCCCGCAAACCAGAACTGATCGAGATAGCGAAGGACCTGACAGCGGATCGGCGGCCAAGCCGCAGCGGAAACCGTTGCCAGCCAGTTATGCGGCAAGGCGCTCGTGTCGACGACCGATCATCACGGCCCGATCCAGCATCCCTTCTTCGTCAATGCCAACATCATCTCCGCTCTTCCGTACAAGGATGCTCGGGATCCGACGCTCAGGTCTCTGATTGTATTTTCCTTTTCAAGCATTTCGCTCAACAATGCGTCCACCTACGCCCGTGGGCTGCTCTTCCACGGAGGAATGAACGGCACGCGCAATTGCATCAAATTGCCGATTTTCCCCGACCGCCTAAAAATGTCCATTGTGTACGCGACGCGCGCGTGTACCAAAGAGGACATCATCCGCTCTCATGCCGAGCTGAACGCCAAGGTGCGCGATTCGCAAGTGGCGCCTGAGCGCGCGGAGAAAGTTCATGACATTCTCGACACGTACTTTGGCGCTCCGGACATTCTCGACTCCGATGACTTGAACCAGCAGTGCATGAAGATCAATTACCGCATGTGGCCAGCGCTCTTCAGCGGCCCCGGGCAAATTCCCGACCTGATCTACATCGATGTCGAATCGCTCGTGCGCAGGCTTCTTATCCGGAGGCACCTCCTCAATTCCGGCTCTCTCATGTACAAAATTATCTTCGACCCAGCGTATCGAAAGCTCGCACTCCGGTATTTCAACAATATCCCCGGCGCATTTTCACTCGAGAAGGAGTGGGGGAGTTTCCTCTTCTGGGGCATTGATGCAAACGGACACCGCGTCCGACTGATCTTGAAGGACAATTCTCTCGAGTCGTACGATGGCGTTTTGCGCTTCGAGTTGACGCCGGATGCGCTCAACGAAGCGTTGGCGAAGAGAAAAATCTATCCGGGCATGATGCTCTGCTACCTGATGGTATCCCTGTACTACGGAATGAAATGTCTCGGAGGATTTTGCCAGGTGCATGATCTCACGATCATGAAGGTGGCCTGGGCGTCGCTCCTCCGCGAGATCGGGGAGAACGGGGAGGCGGATGCGCTCGAGCCGGTGCAAACGAAGGAGCTCGGCGGAGACGGATTGGTGCTCTCGTACATGAAAACGCTCACGAATGAACTGGTGCCGGCCACAGGCATCGACATGCTGATCGAACCCAACGGCGACCAGTCCTACGAGCATTACCTGGCCCTCTCCAAAAAAGTCACGCTGGAGGAAATGATGCAACCGATGCTCCCGGAGATGTACAGCGTGCTCTACGCTGCAAGTGAGCGCGATCCGTTCCTCGCAACGCTTTTACCGGAACAGATCGGCGAGTGGACGGGGTTGCGGGAGAAACTGATGGAGTCGGCGCAGCAACGAAGAATATAGACTGATTGTCTCCCGCTGATACGAAACACCCGAAGCTTTTCATGCTACACTTCCGATCCGTGAAATCACTACGAAATCTGCTCGGCGAAGACCTCGCGAAGATGCTCAAAGGGGGAGTGATTATGGACGTTGTCACGGCTAAGCAAGCGAAGATCGCGGAGAAGGCGGGCGCATGCTCCGTGATGGCCTTGGAACGGGTGCCAAGCGATATCCGGGCTCAGGGGGGAGTTGCGCGGATGAGCGATCCAAAACTGATCAAAGAGATTCAGGATGCCGTATCTGTTCCCGTGATGGCCAAGGTTCGGATCGGTCACACAGCGGAAGCTCGCATACTGGAGTCATTGAAAGTGGATTTCATTGATGAATCCGAAGTGCTGACGCCGGCCGATCCCTTTGATCATATTGATAAGAGGGGATTTACAGTGCCGTTCGTCTGCGGCGCGATAAACCTTGGCGAAGCTCTTCGAAGGATCAACGAAGGTGCCGCGATGATCCGGACCAAGGGGGAGGCAGGGACAGGAAATGTCATTGAAGCCGTCCGACATTTGAAGCTGATCAAACGGGAGATTGAAGGGCTCAAAAAAATGTCGCCGCTTCAAATAAAGAATTTTGCAACGGAAGAGCGTGCCCCGATCGACCTTGTGAAACATGTGCGGGAAATCCAGCGGCTTCCCGTCGTCACCTTCGTCGCGGGCGGCATCGCGATGCCCGCGGACGCGGCGCTCCTGATGGAACTCGGAGCGGAGGGCGTCTTCGTCGGTTCCGGCATTTTCAAATCCAGGGACCCCGCTCGTTTTGCGGCGGCCATCGTGCAGGCAACCGTGCACTTCAGAGATCCAAGGATTGTTGCGCAAATGAGCACGGGGCTCGGAGCGGCCATGCCGGGGCTCGAAATCGGTGGATTAACGACAAGGATGCAGGAGCGGGGACTATAAAGAAACAGATATCTAAGGAACCTCTGAAAAATACCAATCAAATATTTTCAATCTGCATTGTTTTTGGCGAATGAATTCGCCATCGTTCGCGTTCGGCAGCCGCACCGCATGCGCGGGGCGGCTACCCAAAAAGGAAAAAATGCGGAATTTATTCCGCATGACATATTTGCATGATTTTTCAGAGGTTCCCTAATATAATAGCTGCATGAACGTCGGCATCCTGGCCTTCCAAGGCGACATTTCGGAACATGCGGCCGTCCTCCGGAAACTGAAGCAAAAACCCGTCCTGGTGAGGACGGCCGATGAGCTTGCTCCTTTGAAAAAGTTGATTATCCCTGGCGGCGAGAGCACCGTCATTGCCGCGTTTCTGGAGCGCACGGGTCTTGGAAAAGAGATCCAAAAGCGGGTACGAAGCAATTCTCTCTCGGTTTTCGGCACATGCGCCGGGGCGATTCTTCTCTCGAAGAAAGCGCGCGGGAAGAATGCGCCGAAAACACTCGGCCTCATGGACGCGATCGTCGATCGAAACGCATACGGTTCGCAACATGACAGCTTCGAGGGCATTCTCAAGGTGAAGTATCTGTCAAAGCCTCTCTCCGTTGCGTTCATTCGAGCTCCTGTTATTTCGAGTGTTCGGGCGAGCGCCGACGTTCTCGCGGAGTATAAGAAGCATCCCGTCATCGTTCGGCAGGGGAATGTCTTAATCGCCACCTGTCATCCTGAAGTGAGGGGAGAGACGCAGTTGCATGAGTATTTTCTCGGAATGTAATGAAGGCATGCAGGAAATAGAGGATCCACTCTTGCCTCTCTTTCTTCTCATACCAATTTGCAATAATGATGACACTCATACCGCGAAGCATTCGTCCATTGAACAGGCAAAACAGGCTCACGGTTCGTGGTGTTTAGAATGCGAAGTGGTATCATTCTTCGTCATCACTCTCCAGCTCATGGCATTTGCATCCGTCTTCGAGACGATCGGGGCAATCTTCCGTACAGATTTTGCCCTTACAATCTGGACAGAACGTGATCTCTTTGCCGCAGGTGCCGCAGGCTGACATAGTTTAGGGGAGGGGAATGGCTTCAGGATCCTCGGAAGGTGCTTCTATTTTGTTCCCGCGGGGAGATGTATGCAAGTTTTCGTAATCCTGCATTCTATTAGGTGCTTAGGAGTGAGGATTTTCTGTATGCTTCTTTTCCATGCAGTTAACGACCGCCCCCCTGGCCTACCGCCTCCGCCCAAGAACACTTGAGGATTTCGTCGGGCAGGAAACGATTGTGGGGAAGGGGACTGCACTCAGGAAAGCCATCGAGGAGGACAGATTAACGTCGGTCATTCTGGCGGGGCCTCCGGGAACGGGGAAAACCACGCTCGCAACGATCATCGCGGAGATGACCAACGCCGCCTTCGTCCAGCTCAATGCCGTGATCAGTGGAGTCAAGGAGCTGCGTGCGGTTTGTGAACAGGCGGAGGCTACTCATCGGAACCTGAAGCAACGGACCATTCTTTTCATCGATGAAATTCATCGTTTCAATCGCTCTCAGCAGGACGCGCTGCTTCCGTTCGTTGAGAGCGGCACGGTGATTCTCATTGGAGCCACAACGCAAAACCCGTACTTCGACGTCAATTCCGCGCTGATTTCGCGCTCGCAGGTGTACCTGTTAAAGCCGCTGACGGAGGAGCAGCTATTTTCGATTCTGCAGCGAGCGCTCATGCACCAAGAGGGATTCAACAGCTCGGTTCAAATCGCGGACGCGGCGCTCAAACATATCGCGCAGCTTTCAAACGGAGACGCGCGGATTGCCCTGAATCTCCTCGACATGACGGTTCTCACCGTCGGGGAAAAAGTATCGCTGGAGAAAGCCCGAGCGCTCCTGAAAGAACGAAGCAAGCGGTACGATCAGAAAGGAGACGATCACTACGATACGATCTCCGCCTTCATTAAAACCATGCGGGGAAGCGATCCCGACGCCGCGTTGATCTGGCTCTTCAAAATGATCGAAAGCGGTGAGGAGCCGCGTTTCGTTTTCCGCCGAATGTCGATCTTCGCCAGTGAGGATATTGGCATGGCGGATCCGCGGGCGCTCCAGATGGTGGTTTCCGCATGGCAGGCTTTTGAGCTCGTTGGGCTTCCCGAGGGGGAGTATTTCCTGGCACAGGCATGCGTGTATCTTTCACAGGCCACGAAGAGCAACGCGGTGAAGATCGCGATGGGAGCCGCAAAGGAGATTGTTCAAAAGGCGTCGACGCTAGAAGTTCCGAATCATTTGAGGAATGCTCCCGTAAAGGCCATGCGCGATCAGGGCTATCACGTCGGCTATGCGTATCCGCACAATCACCCCGGCGGAGTTGTGGCGGCCAACTATTTCCCGATCGGCATGGAACCGAAGAATCTCTACGAACCGAGCGATAGGGGATTTGAAGAAGAGGTAAAGGAGAGACTGCAGAAAGTGAGGAAAATTATTCGTTCAAAACCGTCGTGAAATATCCGTAAAGCCGGCCGGCAGGACGGCTCTACGACGAAGAATCCCCCGTGTTGAACAATAGGAACCTACATTAGACACATATTAAATATAATGGTATAATACTTGTAGATGAACACACAAGTCTTCAGCGTCAATCTAAGGAGAATTCTGCATTCTCATGATGAATATCCAGCGTTCCACGCCGGATATCTGGTTCTGACGTTCCTGATCGCGGCGCTCTTCAACCTCGGTATGTTTGCGCTGCTCATTTCCGCGCACATGATGCTCGACTACATCAAATACACGGAGTTGCACCAGTATGGTCACCGGAAGGCCCTCCGCGCGATGATTTCCGAGAGCGCGGTCGATCTCGTATTGCTTATCGTCGGACTCGTGTTCGCCGTCTACCTTCATCACAGCGCGGGGCTCATCGCAGCCAGCGGACTTCTCCGTTCGGGAGGAGTGATGCTCCGCGGGTTTGGCATCGTGATTCCTAAACTCGAAATTCTCCACCATTCTCTGAATGCTCTGATGCATCCGCATGAGCACATGGAACACGCTGATAAGGAAATCCGGGACCGCTGGACGCGCGCCGTCACGCTCACAGCGGGTATCGGCATCGTATCGCTCACGTTGCTCCTCATCGCCCCCCGACTCCTGGTTCTCTCATCCTCCCGGATCTGGAGCATCGTCCTGGAGCAGATGGTGCCGTGGAACTTCTAATGGTTTCGAGTTTGATTGCTTACGGTCTTACGGGTTTTAGCAGGCGGAAATTTGACAACATGAAACTCGTAAACCCGTAACCCGTAAACTTAAGCCAAAGGCGCCCCCTCCGGAAACAACTCCACTTCCAACGCCCGTACTTCGTCGTACCAGAATCTCGATTGCTCTGAATCTCTGCCGCCGGCGTATCGATCGCGGAAGTCCTCAAAACGTTCCTGGAGTGACACGATTTGATCGTAGCGGGTCCGTTTATCAGCATAGAAGAGCAGTTTCTGCTCAATCGTTTTCATCGCGGATTCGCCGGGCGCGGAGAGCCCGTGCGTTTCAACCATCGCCCCCAATGCCTCGTATCCGCGTTCGCGAAGGAATGCCGCGCACGCCGACTCATGTTTGAATCCCGCAAAATGATTCTTCCAGAAATCAAAAACAGCCTGCTGATCCTCTGGATACACACTGGAAAAAGGCCCCGAAGCGCCGGGCCGAAAATCGAGGAAGCGGAGAAGATCATGCACTTCCGCAGCTCTCCTGAGCGCCAGCGGACGAAGGAGAATGCCGCGCCGGAGGAGGACAGCTGAAAGCGCGCCACAAAAATTCGCGACTGCATCGCAGTGCAGTTGAATGTGCTCCGGGAGCATCACTTCCTTTTGCCACTTTTGAATTTCATCGCGAGAGGGAATCGCCATATCCTCATACGTACAGGAAAGTTCGCGGCCGCTATCCTTCTCTTCCAGATGGATCCTGATCGTCGGATGAACGGTCGGGCTCTCCACTCGGTCCGCCCATTCGATCGCGCGGATGCCGCCATGGTCATCTGTGGCCGCAAGGAGCGAGCGTGCGTCACCTGAACTCAGTCGATAGCAGTCGATATGGATGAAGTCCGTCCCATCCGCCGCCCTGTAGTGCTGCTCAAGCGCGTACGTCGGACTCGTCAAAGCCTCTTTGACCCCAAGTGCTTTTGCAAAACCTTGCAGAAAGTGTGTTTTGCCGGCACCCAGCTCTCCGATGAGGTGAATATCGAGCGGGAGCCCATAGAGCGTAGAGGCGAGCGACCTTCCCGAGAAGACCGTATTTTCCGCTGACGCAAGCCAAAGGGATATCAAATCCATAGTTGACCTAAAGTGATAAAAATGATATTATATTAGTGTAAAACAAACTATGCATGCCACTTCGAAGCGACGTCTGGGATTCAAAGTTTCCGCGATCCATAAGCGGAAAGAACCGCATGCCCTCCAGTACCTCTCCGAGCGCACATCCTTCTGGGTAGCGGTGCTGTCGCTGTTTGCGTTCGTCACGGGCAATATGGTCGGTCAGCACGGTTGGCATGTGTTCTGGAAGTCGGTGATGGGCAAGTACGATGATAGCCTGATCGTCTACGAGGGGACAGTGGCTCCGGTCGCGAAGGTGCCGGATTACACCCGCTGGTCGCTCTACGGAGGCGACTCCCGCGCCCACACGTTCCGCCAGGTGCCCCAAGACGTCCTGATTCCGATGCCGAAGTACGTTCCATCCTCCGAACGGGCATCGGATGATCAGATCGGACGTCTCGTGTATTCCGTCGATCACTTCGGCACGTATAAAACCGGAGGAGGGGAGGGTGGTCACACAGGTATCGACATCCGCCTGCCGGAGGGGACACCGATTCTCTCCAGCATGGCCGGTGTCGTCGTCCGCATTGCGGATCAGAAGGGCGGCTTCGGAAAGTACGTTCTGATCCGCCACCCAGGCGTGCCGGATCCGGGCAATGCCAAAGATGTCCTCAATCTCTATTCCCTTTCGGCGCACTTGAGCGACGTGCTCGTGTCGGAGGGGCAAATCGTCCACAAGGGCGATCCTGTAGGACTCTCGGGTCAGACAGGCAACGCCTCCGGTCCGCACTTGCACTACCAGATCCAGCGCGAAACGTGCAAGGATGGAACGCTCATCGGCGACATCGCGTTCTGGCCGTTTACGACAAACGACATGCGCGAAGCGGGCATGAGCTTCAATGAGGCGATCGACCAGGGTCTTAAGCGCGACTACGGTCTCCAGTGCACGGTGAACCCCATGCTCTATGCCCAGTCGAACCTGAAACCTGTCGAGATCGTCGAGGCGGGATCAGAGCGGGAAACTCCGAGGAAGAAACCTCTGACGGTTGCCGAACGCCGCGCGGAGCGGATCAAAAACAGGGAAACCCGCCGGCTGGTTGCTCTCGAACACAAGGAAACGATTGCCGCAGCGGCACAGAATGCTGACATCGTTGTGACGCCCGTTGCAAGCGTTGAAAAAGCGGCGGTCGTCGCGTCGAACGAAGCCGCGGTTCTTCCTGCCGTTTCAGACCTCCGTCCGGAAATCGGAGTCGAATTCCGTCATGACGGCGTATTCACCCGGGGATGGGAGCGCGTTATCGTCCGCATCGTGGACAAAAACGGCAACCCCGTTCGTTCGCCCACGAATGACATGTACCTGAGAACTGCGTACGGAACCGCGGAGTTCCGACCGGAGGTTCTCTCGCCGATCGACTTTGAGAATGGAGAAGCGATCCTTGAAATGCTTCCGCGCGGCAAGACATCGATCGTGATCCAGGCGCAACCGGGCAGTTTCATGAGTGCGCCGATGAAGTATCAGAAAGACGAGTAGCTCGAATGAATTTGTTTCTGATTACGGATGTAAACCAGAAACCCGAAACCCGTACACTGTCTAAAGGAAATCCTTGTCATCCTCCATCGGCAGGGCGTGGATCGCCGGCTCCTCGTACGGATGCACATGTCGAACAGCGCGAATCGCATCTTCCATTGCCTCTTTCGTGACGACCGCCTCGATCCGTTCTTCCGGTACTTCTTCGATGGTTCCTTCGGAGCCGATTGCGGGCTCTGCGCCCTTGAGCGGACGAAATCTTCCCGTTCCTCTCATGGAAAACGAGCAGCTGTCATACTTGCCGATCTTCCCCGCTCCGGCTTTCGAGAGCACTGCACGCACGATGTCGGCATGGGAGAGAGGAACGTAGACGATGAGATGATAGAGAGAGGATCTGGAGTACCAGGAGAGCAAAAGCATTATTCCAAAGAGAACCAAAGCCGACAGAAACTTCTCCATCGTGTCCAGGAAGAGAGCGGTCGTCCCGAACCCCGCACCGATCAGCGCCGTGAGGACGATAATCCGCCGTGGAGTCCACCCTTTTTTGAGCAGTCTGTGATGCAGATGTTCATTCTGCATGTTTCCCTTGAAAGGCGACCGACCTCTGCTGATCCTCCGAAATCCCACGATGACGCTGTCAATCAACGGCACGCCGAGAACCAAAAAAGCCGTTGCCACTTTTCCCCCCGTGTAGATCGTGAGGACACCGAGCATGAGGCCGAAGAACATCGCTCCCGTGTCCCCCATCAGGACTTTTGCCGGCGGGAAATCGAAGACGAGAGCGGCAAACGCAACCCCTGCGAGGATGAATGCCAGGAGAGCAAGGTGCGGCTGACCCACGCGTTCGCTCAGACTCAGGAAACCGATCGTGAGAAATCCGATGGTCGAGAGCGCGCTCACCTGACCCGGGATGCCATCGAACCAATTCAGGGCGTTCATCGTGAGCCCGAGCCAGAGAACCGTGAAGAGCGCTCCGAGGATCGAGGGATTGCTGAAGAGGGGAGAAACGATGACAAACGAATCCAGATCGATCACGGGCATGTCCATAAGCCCTTCCAGAGGATTCGTCAGGGAGTAAATCCGCGTGCCCATGAGAAAGATGACCAGAGCGGCGAGAATCTGGACCGAGAGCCGAAGCGAGAAGGGGAGGGGAGCGCGATCATCGACAAAGGAAACGGCGGTCATGAAAACAACGGCGACAAAGACGCCGGCAGCCTGCATCGTCCACGCCTCGAACAGGGCATAGAAAAGGAGAAAACAGAGAACGGAAATGATTCCGGTGGGGTAGGGGAGTCGCGACCGGAGCAGACCGTAACGCTCGGGGAAATCGAGGAGATGCCAGCGCGGAAATGCTCTGAGGACAAAGAGATGCATTGCGACCGCGAGAAGGAAGGCGAGAAAGGCAAGGGTATACACTGTGCCATCGTACCACGGCACAGGCGCAAAGAAATGTTGCCTGAATCCCATTCAGTTGCTCATTTGACCCGTACTGTTAATATAATATCATATCAGCGGTCATCGCATTGCTTTTCAAGCCGGGATGACGAACTCCAGCTGCGGGAAATACGTCACTGATCGCAACTGGGGCTCATCGAGCGCAGGGATGTTGATACTGTGCGCACAGAGTACGGCCAGTCATTAAAACTGTCCTGGATCTAATGCACGATGTCTCCATCAATCGTCAATAAAAATTGGCCGGCAGAGGGTGTCTGCCGGCCGTCCATCTAGCGCAATAAAATAGAGGCTCAGTCGTATGGCGCATCGATGGAGTATCGCAGATATGGAACAGCTCAATAGTAAAGATCTGCGTAAGCCTAGGTTACGATCGTGCGGCAATATTGTCAATTATTATGGACAGGAAGCGATCATCCGTTCCATGCTACACTGACTGTCCTATGCCGAAATATCGCACGCTTCATGTGAAAAAATTGAAAGGAAAACGCGTCCTCCTCCGCGCCGGATTTGACGTTCCCATCGAGCATGGAACGGTCACGGATACGGAACGAATCGAAGCGGTGCTCGAGACGATGCAGGCGATTCTTGATGCCGGAGCTTCGCTCGTAATTCTCGCACACCAGGGCAGACCGAAAGGAAAAATCGACCCGGCATTTACGCAGAAGCCGATTGTGAAACCTTTGGAAAAATTTCTGAAGCGCACCGTCCGGTTTGCAGCCGAAGTCACGGGCCCCTCCACGGAAAAGCTCGCAAGAGCATTGAAGCCGGGCGAGGTGCTGCTCGTCGAAAATCTGCGCTACGATCCGGGAGAAGAGAAAAATGATCCGGCATTCGCAAGGAAGCTTGCCGCCCTCGGCGACGTGTACGTGAACGACGCGTTCACCAATTGTCATCGCAATCACGCATCGATGGTGGAGCTCGCGAAGCTGCTTCCGTCTTCCATGGGGCTCAACCTGATGCGGGAAGTCGAATATCTTTCGAAGGTCCTGGACGATCCCCGCAGACCGCTCGTGCTCATCATCAGCGGCGTGAAAATGGAGACGAAAGTCCCCATCATCGAGCAATTTTTGATGAAGGGCGATGACATTCTGCTCGGCGGCTGCATCGCGAATACCTTCATTGCCGCGCGAGGATTCAACATCGGCAAATCCAAATCGGACATGGTGTTCATCGAAAAAGCACAGCAGCTCATGCTGGAAGCGGACAAGGTGGAAAAGGCAAATATCCACGTTCCGAGGGATGTGGTCGTCGCCTCCGCTCCGACGAAGGAGGCCGCAAAAATCGACATTCCGGTCGAGGATATCGAAGGTGACATGAGCATCTACGACATCGGCAAGGTAAGCACCGAGCGTTATATCAAAGCGATCGAAAGAGCGGGCATGATCCTCTGGAACGGGCCGCTGGGTATGTATGAGATCGAGGGTTTCTCTCGTGCAACGAAGCGCATCGCCGAGGCCGTCTCGGCCGCCACGAAGCGCGGAGCCGTCACCATTCTCGGAGGAGGGGATACCATCGATTTCCACACGCGCTACGGATATCCGCTGGATGCCTATTCCTTCGTCAGCACCGGCGGGGGAGCGATGCTGGAATTCGTGTCGGGAAAATCGCTTCCCGCTTTAACCGCCCTCGCCTCTTAACGCTCCTATGCGGGATCTTCATTTGCTCTTTCCGCGGGAGGAAGAATCATGGAATTCCTTCGGTCAGAGGCTGGCGGAAGCGGAGGGACAGGTGATCGCCGTCCTTGCGGGCACCGAAGACCGATTGCTAAAGGATCAGGAGGAACTCAAACAATTCCTCACGGACGCGCAGAAAATCCGCAGCCGTCTCCGCTTCGCGACGAAACATAAAATCCTTGGAGCGACGGCGCGCAAGCAGGGCATCCGCGTCATCGATCGCACGCGGGACCTGCGAGAAGCTCTGAAGGAGCATCCGGGAGCCGGGGAAGCTCTGCGTGCCTTTTCCCCGCACATCTGGCGGCAACAGCTCAGGACCAGTCTCCAGACGATGGGGCTCCTGTCGCTCCCGAAAATCCGCATCTGGTTTCTCATCGCGCTCTCGGGAGGCCTTTTCCTCTTCGTCTTCTTCAAATTACTCCCGTCCGCCGACGTTCGCATCCGCCCGCGGGAGGATGCCGTGAATCAGACGGCCAACATTTTCCTCGTCCAGTCCGGGGCAATGGTCGAGATCCCCTCCAGAGTTCGCACGATGGCGCTGATCCCCATCACCGTGCACGTGGAGCGTTCCATTACCTTCGACCAGATCAGCAAGGAATTCATCGGAAAGAGCGCGGAGGCCTTGATCACGATCATCAATGAGTCGAATGAACCATATTCGCTCCGCACGGGAACCCGTCTCCTGAATCAGGCGGGGATGATCTTCAAAACTCTTGAGCCGCTCAATATCCCGCCGGGGGGCGAGATCACGGTGCGTACGAAGGCGGACGATCTCGATCTCTACGGGGAAATCATCGGCGAACGCGGTAACGTCCCCGCAGGGGTTCGCTGGGAATTCCCGGGTCTTGCGCCCGAGGAACGTCTCCTTATCTATGGCGAGAACATGGCCGAGGCCAAAGGAGGCACGACGTCGTACCGGACGGTGCTGTCTCAGGGCGATCTGAATCTCGCGAAAAAACGCCTGGAGCAGGAACTGCTTGCGACCGCGAAGCAGCTGGTCGACGAAGAGAGAACCCTTCGCAACATGGGAAGCGACGGGGGACTCGAGATGCTTTACTACGAAGAACTCACGAAGATCGAGTTTCGGGATTTTGTCCTCCCGACCCAGTTCCTGAACGAAGCCGTGACCTCCATCCCTGTGGAGGGAAAAGTCACCTACACGACCTTCGCGTACGACGCCAAGGCCATCCTCGACATGCTGAGCGAGGAACTGGAAGCGCACGTGAGCGAAGGCAAGGAACTCTTAAGAGAAACTCTCACCATGGACCGCATGATCGTGCACGTCATCGGCTACGACGACGATCTCCGGTGGATCAAACTGACCGTGGACGTAACCGGCACCGAGCAGTTCGTGCTGGATCCGCTGTCTCCCACGGGCGCACGACTCAACAAGAAGATCCGTGAATCCGTCGCGGGTGTAACGAAGGAGGAAGCCTTTCGCATCGTCAAAAACTTACCCGAAGTCGAACGCGTTCAGATCTTCGTCTGGCCGCCGTGGAGCAGGCGACTGCCGAAAATCCTGTCACATATCTCGATCACGCCGCAGGGCAGATGATGCGACCTCCGTGATATCTTCCAATGGAATTCTCATCAAAAAATGTTCCCGATACTGTTCAATCTGCGTTCTGGTATTCGACGATATCCCTAAAACATCATCCATATCAGTTTCGACGACTCTGTGTCCCCATAATCGAAGGTTCGCCAAAAAAGAACGAAGGGAGCTGTTGCGGGCTTCGTTATTGCCAGCCTGACGCAGGCGCTCAATTGTTTCTCTTGTTGCCTGCAGACGATCGCGATTTTTCTGCCAAACTGGGTGAATCGCACGGGGATTTCCTGCCGCAAAGCAGGCATCCAAAAGAAAGCCGATAGAATCAAGATGTTGCGATGCCTTTTTGAGGGCGGAATCAACGAAACGAACATCGGTAAACATAAACAAATCTCTCATTTGATGCAATCGTTGAGCAATCGTCAGCAATTTCCGCACCGCAGCGGATATTTCAGCCTGACGATCATTCGATTTCTCAGTGACCGGAAGGGCATCTCCCAAGGAAGCGCCAAAGATATACTCAGAAGCAGTATTTCGGCGCGTCATAGTAGGAGAGGGGAAGAGGTGGGGGATCCGGATCAGAGCTCAGATATTGAAGAACATCATCGATCTGATTCACAGCATGGCATTCAAGAACGGAAATTGGGAGCATGACCTCGTGTGGATCGAAGAGAGTAAGTTCGGAGTCGCGCATGCCGAAAGCGTAGAAGAAATTGATCTGAACGCAAATATTCCGAAAATGCAGAGCAGAGGATCGCCTTGCATCTCCCTCCTAAACTTAACATAATGCATTTTATGTTCATAGCGATCCCGCTACAGTGGCGGAAGTCCACTTTTTCGCTGCTTCCGTATGAATAAGCGTACATCCGTCTCTGAGGCGATTCAAAGCTATCTTTCCTTCCTGCAGACGGAAGAAAATAAATCCTCGCTGACGGTAAAAAATTACCGGGAGTCTCTGGATCTCCTCGAACGTCTGTCCCCCCTCAAAACGATTGCGGATTTTAATAAGGAGAGTGTACGAACGTATAAGCAGAAGCTCCATGACTTCAGGACACGCCGGGATAAGGAGCTCGCAATCCGGACAAAGAACCATCACCTGACGATCCTCCGGGCGTTCCTCCGGTACCTGGTCCAGGAGGAAGAACTCGATGTATACCCGCCGGACCGCGTGAAGCGGTTTAAAGAGGAACAGCGGAAAGTGAAGGTGCTCTCTAGAGACGAACTTGCGAGGCTTCTCAGTGCCCCGAATACCGCGACCAAGGAGGGGAAACGCGATGCGGCGATCCTGCGCCTCTTCTTCTCCACCGGGCTCCGCCTCGCAGAACTGCGCTCCCTCAATCGGAAGGACTTGAACTTTCAGACGAGAGAGATCTCCGTCCGCGGCAAGCGAAGCAAGCTCCGGGTGGTCTTCCTCTCGGACTCCGCCGTCGACGCGCTGAAGGAATACCTGGACTGTCGCATGGATCACGTGCAGCCGCTCTTTATCCGGCACCACCAGAAGGCATCTGAGTCCCTCCCCCCTGGCGAGGAGTTCAGGCTCTCCAGAGTCAGTATCTGGTCTATCGTGAAGAAGGCCGCGCTCCAGGCAGGCATCGTGACAGACCCGAGCCCGCACACGCTTCGTCACAGCTTTGCAACGGATCTCCTCCGGAACGGCGCGGATCTGCGCTCGGTGCAGGAGTTACTCGGTCACAAGGATCTCTCGACAACGCAGATCTATACGCACGTGACGAATCCGCAACTCAAAGAAGTGCATAAGAAGTTTCACGGAAAATAATGCGTAATTACATTCTTATTCCCGACGAAGAAGAGATCCAGAAATTCGTAAACCGCAGCGATAGTTTTTACCTGACGGATGCACCGGTTCTTCGTAAACGAATTATTCGGAATACGATAGATGAATTTGTCCGCTGCATTCGCAAAGGAATAGACCGTACATGCTTGAATCGGAATGAGCTTCTCCGCCTCTCATTTACAGCGAGACTTCAAAAGTCGGTCTGCGCTCCTGCGGGAAAATATATTCATACACAACAAGGTTCTTCCCGAGTAAACAGAACGTCACTTTCTGAGAGTGCGCGAAAGGATAAAAACTGAAGTTACAAGATCAAGGTGTACGAAGTGCAAGGTGAATCAGTTGCATTCTTAGGTGTACGTGTGTACACTTCCCTTCATGACGACACTGCAGCACCAACTCCTGGCCCGAGGAACTTCTGAAGGGAGTGTTGTAGTGGACTGGAGAGAAGGCGATCAGGATTCCCTCATTGAATGGCTGAAGGCGTCCCCGGAGAAACAGCGCATCCACGTGATTCTTCCGCGGAGCCTGCATCCGGAGATGCGATTCTTCCACCTGCGCCTCCAGAGCCTCGGCTGCACGGTGACGCGCAGATTTGGATTCATCAGCGAAGTCCCCGGTGCCCACCCATAAGCAGGATGCTTATGCTACCCCCTCAACGCATCAATCTTCGCCGCCACAATGAAATCATTTTCACTGAGGCCCCCGATCGCGTGCGTTGAGAGTTCGAGTGTCACTTTATTGTAATACGCATGCATATCCGGGTGATGATTTTCTTCCTCTGCGATCGCCGCGACCCTGTTCAGGAATGCCATCGCTTCGGTAAAGTTTTTGAATTTGAAGTTTCGCGCGATCTTCGCAGCGTCCGGATCCGCATGCCACTCGGGCACTTCGGAAATGTACTTCTTGACATCCTCGGGGCGGAGCGCTTCGGCACCGCCTTCGCACGAGACACAGCGCCTTGTATGCAGGTCGTTCGTCATGTGCAATATTGTACACCAAAACCATGAAACCCGATACTACGGTGACTCCCCTCTCAACCACTCCCCCGCTCAAAATTTGAGCTTCAAAAACCTTCTCTTCCCAACTTTCAGAATTACCTCCTTCGCCAAGGCTTCGGTGGTCAGGCCTTCTTCGACTTTCGCATTGATGTCGCTGACTCCCCTCTCGTTCAGATGAACCCCACCCTGCTCAATCAGTCGCTTGGCCTCTGATTTGGATGGAGCTAGTTTGTGCTCGACAATGATGTCGATAATATGGCTTCCCTTAGCCACTTTTACCTCTGGGGTGGATTCGGGAATCCCCTTCTCCTTATGAACCTTCTGAAATTCTGATTCCGCTTGTTTCGCCGCTTCTTCGCCGTGGTAGAGCGTCACAATCTCGCGGGCCAGGCGCATCTTGATGTCCTTCGGGTTCGCGCCTTTTTTGAGCTGCTTTTCGAGTTCTTTCACTTCCGCCATCGGCACCTCCGTGCAGCACTCGAAGTACGTGATGATGAGACCGTCGTGAAGGGAGAGGAGCTTGCCGTACATATCGCCGGGTTCGTCCTGCAGGTAGATGCAATTCTCGTACGTCTTGCTCATTTTCCTGCCGTCCGTTCCCTCGATGAGGCGCGTCGTGAGAACGAATTTATCGCGCTTGCCATAGACGGACTGGAGGGTGCGCCCTGCGAGCATGTTAAAGAGCTGATCCGATCCTCCAAGTTCGCAGTCGACATCCAGCATGACGGAGTCGTAACCGACCATCAGCGGGTACAAAAATTCGTGGACACCGATGGGATCATCGTTCTCGAGGCGCTTTGCGAACATGTCGCGCTTCATCATTTGCTGCATCGTAAAATGCGAAGCCAAATTCACGACATCCACGAACGTCAATTTCTCCAGCCACATGTGGTTGTAGACGATTTCGATCTTATTGAAATCGAGAATGAGCGCCGCCTGTTCCTTGTACGTCTCGAAGTTCGCCAGAACCTGTTCGGACATGAGGGGTTCGCGCTGTTTGTCCCGTCCGCTCGGATCCCCGATCATCGCGGTGAAGCTGCCGATGAGGAACGTGACTTCATGCCCCGCCTGCTGAAAAGCGCGCAACTTTCGAAGCGGCACGGAATGCCCCAGGTGGAGCTTGTTTCCGGTCGGGTCGATGCCCAGATAGATTTTCAAAGGCTTGCCTGTTTTCAGTTTGTCCTCGGCCAAAGCCTTCGGAACGACCTCTGAGACTGCGCGGGTGAGGAGTTCGTTACTCATGAATGCAGTGTAGCACGTAGGGAGAGGTACTGCATGCCGTGGGAAGATTCCAACGATGCAGAGGATGCCAACGATGCCAAGGAACTTGGTGCAGTTTTTGATGTCCTTGGACCCTTTGGTATCCTCGATGAAGAATGCTTCCACACCGCTGACCCACAAGGCACAATGACCCCATGCCCCAGTGGATCGTCTCTCTGCCGGATCGTCTCGATACGTTCCTCTCCTCGGATGGGCGGATGCAGAGCCGCGCCAAGGCCAAGAAAGCGATTGATCGCGGACTCGTGAAAGTCAATGACGAAATAGCCGATAAACCGGCGCTGAGACTCCAGGAAGGAGACACGGTGGCGCTCGAGGAGGAAGAAATTATTGTATCGGACACGCGCATCGTTCCTGAGGATCTGCACTTTCAAATTCTCCACGAAGACGACGCCTGCATGGTCATCGACAAGCCAGCGGGATACGCCGTACATCCGGGGATAGGCACGGAACAGGAGATGACAATACTGAACGGCATCGCGTACCTTTTTGGGAAACGAAACATCCCGTTCACGTCGGAGTCAGTCCTCGTCCATCGTCTGGACAAAGACACGACGGGGTGCCTCCTCGTCGCAAAAAATCCGGCCGCGCATCTGTTTCTGCAGGAACAATTTGAATCGCGGTCGGTGAAAAAAACATACCTGGCGCTCGTTGCCGGCATTCCAAATCCCGCGGCTGCAACCATCGACGCGCCCATCGGGCGAAGCAATCTGAACAGAACGAAAATGTCGATCCACGGCTCTTCCGCCACGCGCGAAGCGCAGACGACCTATCGGACGCTTGCGTCCGCCCATAACGCTTCTCTGCTTGAGTGCGATCTCCACACTGGACGTACGCACCAGAT
>JBBTTQ010000077.1:0-7896 GCA_038064175.1 Patescibacteria group bacterium | reverse complement strand
CTCGCAAGCGAAACCGATCTCGATAAAAAAGACTATCACGATCTCGTCCATCGCATCGGACGGGAGACCGCAAAAACGTTCGGCATCACGACAGACTCCTTCCTCCTCTGCCCCGTGGATTTCAACTACGGGTGCCAGCACGGATTTTTCGAACAGGCTCTCGTGACGGAACCGGATGCGAGAACGGCGGCACTGACGATTTGTGATCCTTCTTTGATGCGGGATAAACCGGAAAAATCTCTTTTCTACTGCTTTCACGGAGTCGGCCACGGCGTGCTCATGGCCAAAGCGTACCGGCTCGTCCCCTCTCTTGAACTCTGCGATTCCTTCCCACACGAAGATATGCGACGCGGATGCTGGCAGGGGGTCTTCATGGAGAACGTGAACGGCGTGATGGGCGGTGCGGCGCAGGAACGCACGTTCTCGGACGACGATCTCCTCGCGCCCTGCAGCACCCTTCCGGAGAAATACCGGTGGGAGTGTTACATCAATCACGCAGGATATCTCGTGCCCAAAACCGCATCCGTGGAACGCGCGACGCGGGAGTGCCTTCGGGAACCAGGCCTCTCCAAAAGAGCCTGTCTCCAGAGTATTGGTCTCATGGCCACCAATGTAAGCTGGCAGCGGGGACTCACGGCGCTCCGAAACGGCACCTTCATCCAGAATGCCGTCGATATCTGCGTACGATTCCCGGAAGGGTACGAGGAAGATTGCATCGAGGCGGGCGTGGATAATCTTGCGAATTTCGATCGGGGGGATACGGCGAGGATGCTCGCATTCTGCGAAAACGTGCCCGATCAATGGCGAAAAACCTGCTACGGAACGATCGGGCGGGCAGTGCGGAATGAACTTCCGACGAACGCGGATACGAAGGCGGCGTGCACCAGCGTGCCGGACGCGTATTATGTCGTTTGTATCGACGCGGCAACCCGATGATTCCCGTTCGCGTCCTCACCGGCTTGCTTCTGACCGCGACGCTCGCGGCCTGCACTGCTGCCCGGCCTGGCCCGGAGCGCGAGGCGCTCCTGGAGCAATATCCCGATACAGAAGCTCCTGTTCCCGCATCGTCGCTTCTCACTGATGACACCGTGCTGAAAAGGCATGTGCGCGAATACGGACCGGCGAAAACCATGGAAGCCCTCGTCGAAGCATCGCACGCTGCGGGGATGGATTGCCACAATCGTGCGCACGAGTTCGGTCGCATGAGCTTCGAAGAATTCGGAAGCGACGTTTTCAAATTGGTGCTTCCCGAATGTCACTCAGGTTTTTATCACGGCGCCATCGAGGCGTTCTTTGCCGAGAACGGCACAGACGAACTCCAGGAGAATTTGAGCGCCATCTGCATCGACGGACTGAACGGATTTTTCACCCACCAGTGCCTCCACGGCATCGGCCACGGTCTCATGGCGTGGTCCGATTACGATCTGCCGGCAACCCTCGAGTATTGTAATCTGCTCGAGAGAGACAGTGCGCGGAGCTCCTGCCGCACGGGCGTCTTCATGGAAAATATTGTGGGATCTCTGGACGATTCCACGGAGGCACGCGCGCGCGGGCACGTATCCAAATACGTATCGGACGATCCGCACTTTCCATGCACCATCGTGAAGGAGGCGTATAAAGGAGACTGCTATTTCCTCCAGACCGACCGTATGATCGAACTTTCGAAGTCTGGATTCGAAGGAGTGGCGCGCGAATGCGAGAAAGCGCCTGCCGAGTACCATGCTTCCTGCTTCGGAAGCATGGGCCGCACCATCGGCGGACGGTTTCGGAGCAACCCCCCGGAGGCGATCAGGAATTGTCAGTTTGCACGGGCGACGGAAAATCGTACGGAGTGCATCCTCGGTGCCGGACAGGATACATTCTGGGACAAGCAAGGAGAACGCCTCGCAGTGGAGTACTGTGCTCTTGTGCCGGAGACGGAAGGCAAAGACCGCTGCTACGACATGATCATCGCCCGTTCGGAGGAAGTCCTGAAGCCGGAGGACCGGAGACCTTTCTGCGAGCTCTTGCCCGAACACGACAAATCTGATTGCCTATCCAATATATGAAGAAAAAAACGGTCATTGCAACGCTCATCATCGTCTCGCTCGCTGCGGGTACGGGGATGTTCCTGGCCAAGACCGACTTCACAGCCAGCATCTTCAAACCCGTGCAGGCGAAATTTGTCGTGAGCATGACCCCCGGCGCTTTCGAGCCGCCTGCGGTGAATGTCTTCAAGAACACGAATGTCTGCTTCAAAAACAGGGATGAGGAAGCCAGGTGGCCGGCATCGAACATCCACCCGACCCACGCCATCTTCCCGGAATTTGACCCGGGCGCACCCGTCCCCTCCGGAAAAACCTGGTGCTTCATTTTCAAGCGCACGGGCATCTGGCGATTCCACGATCACCTCTTCCCGGAACTGAATGGAGTGGTGCATGTCCGAGGAAAATGACCGAGTCGTCCAACACCGATGAAAACTTCCATGGCCACGTATTCAGTTGATTTCGCAACGGTGAATATCGCGGATCTCCTTCGGCACATCGCGAAGTTTTATCTGTTGAAGCAGACACCCGACGAGAGCCCGCACCTCATGACCATGATCAACCAGCTCTTCCGTATGAAAGAGCGTGTTGAGAAAAAGTACGGTGACGTGTATAAGTTCTGAAGAACTATGATCTCCAAAGCACCACGCGAGAATCCACGAGAAGCACCGAAGGAAAAAAAGGCTCCATCCTCCAAGCCGAAAGAACTTTCGGATCCGAAAGCGGAGATCGGATCGAAGGAAATGCTCGACAGCCGAAAGAATCTCATTGTGAAAACAGATCGTGATCTTGTGACACTCGCACGAAAGGTCGAACAAAAACACAAACCTGAGGTGCCGTACGAACGCTTACTGGCTTAACCTGTCGAACGCACGTCGAAGACGCGCTCTGCTATGAATCGCTGATGTTATAATCTGGAAGCGCGCGGGAAGCATCCCGCGCTGGGTGTCGTTATCACAAGAATCATGGCATTTCGATGCCGCCTCTCTCGATCCAGTGAATTCTTGGGTCATCCTTCCACCATGTCATCTGCCGCTTCGCATATTGCCTCGTGCGGGAGGAAATTTCTTCCGCGAGCTTTTCCGGATCAGGATCTCCGGAGTGTATTGCCTCCATGATCTCGCGATAGCCGTGGCTCTCCATCCCCGGATCGCTCGAAAGATATCCGCGCTCAATGAGGGATTGCACTTCTTCCATCCAGCCAGTCCTGAGGAGAGCCCGCGTGCGCTCATCAATGCGTCGCGTCAGTTCTTCCCTGGGCCAGCGGATGCCCATCATGCGTAGATCGTACGGAGACTCCGTGCGCACTTTCGCAGCGGATGGTTTCACCTTTGTCGTTTCATAAATTTCGAGGGCGCGAATCACGTACGGCTTATTGTTCGGATGGATTCCCGCAGCCGTCTCCGAGTCGATCTCACGGAGCAAAGCAAGAAGAAAGAGTCCTCCATCCGCCTCGTAGAGCGATGCCAGCCTCCGGCGAAACTCCGGATCGGCCGGAGGCACCAATTTCAGCCCATCAATGACAGAACTGATATAGAGCATCGATCCACCGACGAGCAACGGGAGCGCTCCCCTCCCCTGAATTTCATAGATCAAACGCATGGCATGTTCCTGATACCACGCAGCCGTCAGCTTTTCCTTGGGATCGAGCGCATTCAGGAGATGGTGCTCTATGCCGCGCATTTCTTCCGCACGAATTTTTGCCGTCCCGATGTCCAAGTGCCTGTAACACTGTCGCGAATCCGCATTGATGATCTCCGTTTCAATGCCTCTCTGTTTCAGTTCCAATGCAAGAGCGATGGACAACCCTGTTTTCCCGCTGGCGGTATGGCCGAGAATCACGGCAAGCGGATGCGCGGAAGTCCGAATCCACCGTTCCAGATCCGCAGCCAATTTGTGAAGAGGAGTAGACATCGTGCGCCTCTTCATTTCACCATAATATTTTTTGCATGCCTAGTACCGGCAAAACGCAAAAACAGGTATCATAGTGTTGAACAGAAATCTTTGTCACTTCCTTCCGATCCATGCATCCTCTCATTCAGTCAGTTGCGGAAAAAATCTCCCGCGGAGCGAGTCCGATGAACTTCATCATTCCGACCGTCATCGAAAAAACGCAGTTCGGCGAACGCGTGTACGACATTTACTCGCGCCTGCTCGAGGATCGCCTCGTGTTCCTCGGCACAGCCATCAATGACGACGTCGCAAACTCCATCATCGCGCAGCTCCTCTTTCTGGAGAAGGAGGATGCCAAGAAGGACATCACGCTCTATGTGAACAGCCCGGGCGGCCAGGTAACATCAACCCTCGCCATGTACGACACCATGCAGTACGTGCAACCGGATATCTCGACCGTCTGTCTCGGCATGGCGGCTTCCGGCGGCGCCATCATCCTCATGGCCGGACAGAAAGGGAAGCGCTTCGCTCTCACGCACAGCGAGATCATGATCCACCAGCCTCTGGGCGGCACCGAAGGTCAGGCGACGGATATCGCCATCCACGCGGAGCACATCATCAAGACCAAGAACCTCCTGAATGAGCTCATCGCCAAGCACACGGGAAGGAAACTGGAACAGGTGAAACAGGATACCGAACGCGACAAATTCTTAAGCGCCAAGGAAGCTCTTGAGTACGGCCTCATCGACCGGATCGTCGCGAAGACGATGCAGAAATAAGAGACAAGAAAGACACAGAAGAGTAATTTGCTCCTCTGTATCTTTAAAGTCTTTTCTGTCTTTCTTGTCCTCCGTCAACATGTGGTGCAGCTTCCATTCCCTGCGCCCTGCGTCCCGCAGCCGCAACATCTTGAGAATTTCACCGTGAGAGCGAGAAGAATGAGCCAGATGAACGCATTATTCGCAGCCGCCATCATGTCGCCGCCATTGGCGTCACTCAGGAGCGACTTTAGGAGCATCCCCACCGGGATGGAGCCGAGAGCAAGACCGAGAGCCCAGACTCCGTACACAAAGCGGTAGTTGGCCGCAACGAGTGCGCCGCCGACAATGAGGAGCAAGGGAAACACATACGACCAAGCCATGCCCAGAGGCGACAGAGCTCCCAGATCGCCGGCGGTCATGGCGCTGAATCCGCCAAAGTCCTTGTAGAGCGTCGCGCCGTGGAAAACAGCGGAAAGCCCGAAGCTGAGCCGGAGCACGAGAGCGAGCACGCCCTTCGAACTCTGAAGATGAGGAGCAAACATAGGAGAAAAATGGGGGAAGAATTGTGGATCATGCTCCCTCAATCGCGATTCTTGTTCAAGTGATTTGTTCATAAATCAGCCTTTGCGCAAGGGAAAAAATTCTCGGTAGTACAGCTTACATGCGCGCTAAAAACTAACATTGAAATGCTACACTTCGCCTGTGTTTGAACTGCACAAAAAAACATCGCACGGCCGGCGCGGTACGTTGCATACGGCGCACGGCGATATTCCGACTCCTTTCTTCATGCCCGTCGGAACCGCGGGTGCGATGAAAGGCATCACGCATGAAGAACTGCTCTCCCTCGGCGCCGAGATCCTCCTCTGCAATACCTACCACCTGCACCTCCAGCCGGGCGAAGACATCGTCTGGGAGGCCGGCGGATTACATTCCTTCATCGGATGGGATAAACCCATCCTCACAGACTCCGGAGGCTTCCAGGTCTTTTCCCTCCGCCGGATCAGCGACATAGGCGATAGCGGCGTGCATTTCCGCTCGCACCTGAACGGCGATCCCCTCTTTCTCGGACCCGAAGAAGCCATGCGCATCCAGCTGAAGCTCGGAGGCGACATCATCATGTGCTTCGATCAGTGCCCGCCGAGTACGGCGAAAAGATCGGAGATCGCTGCAGCAGTTGATAGAACATTACAATGGGCGAAGGATTGTAAAAGGATTCATCAGGAATTGCTTCGAACAAGCAACGAGCTAACGAGCAACAAGCAACGAATGTTATTCGCCGTCATCCAGGGCGGCCTCGAGCGCGACCTCCGCGAAAAATGCACGGCGGAGCTGATCGCCATGGGGTTCGACGGCTACGCCATCGGAGGACTCGCGGTCGGAGAAACGGAGGAAGAAATGTTTTCGATGCTCGACTGCGTCTGCCCCCTGCTCCCGGAAGATACACCACGGTACCTGATGGGCGTCGGCCGCATCGAGCAGATGAAGACGGCCGTCGCAAAAGGCATCGACCTGTTCGACTGCGTGCTTCCCATGCGCGAAGCCAGGCATGGAACGCTCTCCCTGAGCAATGGTGAAAAAATCAGAATTACGACGAGCAGCTACCTGCATGATCACTCCCCTGTCGATGCCGACTCGCCCTCCGTCCTCAGCCGGCATCACAAAAAAAGTTATCTCTGTCACCTGATTCGGGCGAACGAGCGCTTCGGCGAAACGATCGCGTGTATGCAGAACCTGGGGGTGACGCTTCAGATGATCCGGGAGTTACGAAGGGAGATCGACGAGTTCACGCTATCTTTATCCCCGTAATCTCCACCTCCGTGAAATCCTGTCGGTGCCCCTTCACGCGGCGATACCTCTTTCGCTTGTGCGCTTTCACGATGCGGATCTTGTCCCCGCGGCCGTGCGACTTCACTGTACCTTCGACCGACACGCCCTTCAGAAACGGCAGTCCGAAATGTACCTTGTCGCCGTCGACCGTGAGGAGCACGTCGCCAAAGGTCAGGCTCTTGCCCGGCTCGGCGTTCTGGAGCGGTACCTTGAGGGTGTCCCCTTTCTTCACGAGTTCCTGAAAGCCTGCGATTTGGACAACAGCAAACATGGGAAGCCGAGACAGTGTAGGGAACCGATAGGGGTCTTGCAAGAGTTCAGCGACACGCCGTGGCTTTCGTGATATTGACTAATTATTAATTAACATTATAATAATAATATGTCCCATTCCAAGTTAGGGAGACTTCGGCAGCATGCGACTGAACTTCAGGTGCAAGACGGACAACTGATTATCGAGCACGAGCAGATTCGACGCCGGTTGCACCTGGACGACGCAGAGAGCAAAGATGCACTCGACGCATTGAACAGAGAACTTGCACAGTCACATCAGCACATAGAAGAAGTATTGCCCGTGAGTATTCCGCTCAAAGATGCCCTCGAGCTCGAACGCATCACGCTGCTCAGATCACTCATCGGCCGAAAGCTCAGTGAGATCGAAAGACAAATACAGGAACTGCTGAAGAAAGACGATGGAGGGGAAACAAGATCAAAGGAGCAATGAAAAACAGCGAGTAATCGCTTGCATACTCTTTCTGGTATTATTTGTCCTGCGTTGGGGAGTCGCCAAGTGGTAAGGCAGCGGCCTTTGGAGCCGCCATTCGAAGGTTCGAATCCTTCCTCCCCAGCCAGCCTTCGCCAAGGCTTCGGCTGGCCTGCGGCCAGGACGTTCTCTCCATACAGAGAACCTGGATTTCATCTTCTATTTGCGAAAAAGGCCAGCTGAAACGCAGGCGAGGCTGAGCGCGCCGTAGCCGAAGGCGAAGGCGCGCCGTAGAGTGGTTTCATGTATTGGGTCTACCTTCTTCATTGCTCCGATGGAACACCGTATATCGGTTCCACGCCAAATTTGCAGAGACGCATGCAGGAACACAAAGATGGCAAAAGCAAATCCACATCCAAACGTTTACCAATTTCTCTTCGTGTCGCCATACTATTTCCGGATCGGTTGTCAGCACGACGCTTTGAGGCATATCTCAAGTGTGGCTCCGGACGCGCGTTCGCGAAGCGTCATTTTTGGGCCAATTCTGTGAATCTGGAGAAGCAGGATAATTTGGCTGATACTGGGTCTGCGTAGCTTGCGAAGCAGACCTTCCTCCCCGGCCATCCAGCGAGTATTCTCTTAGGGCTCTAAAAATTTCAACTTGAACAAGTAATTGATTCGTGCTTCCATG
>JBBTTQ010000076.1:0-2966 GCA_038064175.1 Patescibacteria group bacterium | reverse complement strand
TGCTTTGGCTGTCCTTCCCTCTTCGACTCATCGGAATCATCATCGTTCTTCTTCCCGCCGGAGTTCCACCTCTCCACGGTGTTTCTGGAACTGAAGAATGACGGCGTGCACTTTGTTCTCTGCTTCATGGCCCCTTTGCGAAAACGCAGGGTGATCATCACCGAAATTACCGAAGCGATTCTGGAGTATTGCGGGAAGACCGGCATCACGATTGAGTTTACGAAGGGGGAGGAGGAATAAATGGTGTCACGCTGCCTGCCCGCCGAAGCCCTGCCCGTCCGGCAGGCGGGCTCGGCGCAGGCGGGAGTGGCGCCGCCGTGTCATCCCGAGTAGCCCGAGGTCGAAGACCGAAGGCGTATCGAGGGACGGCGGCGCATCTCAAATCCCTTTCATTAATACACCTCTTTCAAGTAGCACTCCTCACAATACACAATTTCAGGTCGCGAAGGCTGGTAGCTCGTCTCGATCTCCTTTTGGCACTTCATGCACTCGCGTTTCCAATGTTTATGAGGATTACGCAGCGCTGATCGCCTCCTGTGGCGCTCGTAGAAGTGAATGCGCGGGATCGGCAGCTTCATTGCGCGGTACATCAGCAATTCTTGCTTTGTGATGCGGTAGTTCCTTCCCGTTGCTTCACAGGCGAGCACTTCGTTGCAGATGGAGTCCGGCACCTCTTCGATATTCCACGGAATGTGTTCATGGGAGATGGTCTCTTTTCCGTTTGTGAAGGGGAGATGTTTCTGAAAACGAAGCTCTTTTGCAAGAATTTCTTCTTCTGTCAGCGGATAATATTCCTGTGCCGTAGTTTCGTTGTAGGCATACGGCGCAAGATGCATCGGGAAAAATTCACCCCATTCTCCGGTTGCCTTCATGTACTCAATGATTTTTGGAACGAGCTTTTCGTATTCATCTTTGGAGTACTGCTTATTGAGGATGCAATATTCCTGTTTTTTTAAGCCCACGCACCCGAAGCAATGACCGCTGCTTAAGCAGCACTGGATGCAATAGGAAAGATCGAATGATCCCTCCCAGCAGTCCACGCAGAAGCGGATATTGTGGATATTGCTGCCGGCAAGCTCTACCTCATACACGCGTTCAACATTGTCGCCAAATGCGAAGAAATCCATGCAATCTTTGCAATCTCTGGATAAATCGCAGAAGCGGCAATCTCTGCTGCTTGTCATGCCAAAACAATCGAGACAATCTTTGCATTGGTTAATGTAGTTTCCCGAAACATTGTCATTGAGTTCCCCCGTGAAGTTTTTTCGCGGATGCTTCATTTTGAGTTGCTCAAATCGTGCGTTCGCCAGACGGGTGTGATCCGGATTGTAGAAATCAAAGGAAAGCATGCGCGATTCATACTCTTCCTTGGTCAGCTGCTCATTAAACATGCAATATTGTTTCTTCCTGAGCCCCGTGCAGCCAAAGCAGTCGGAGCACCCGCGGCAATCGAAGAGGAAGGAGCTGTTTCTGCATTGCTTGCAGAGCTGGCTGAAGTAGAGGAAGAAGCAATCTTCGCAATCTGTGCATTCGTAGCAGCGCTCGCACCGCCATACCTCGAGGCAATCCATGCAGTTCTTATTAAAGAACACCCGATAGCCGTAGAGCGTGTCCTCGTTATGATCCGCTTCGATGGTGAAGTAACAGTTTTTCGACCAGCCGGTCTGATTTACATACTCACAATTCTGAAGATTCACGACGACATGTCCGAGTAATGGAGTGGCATGGAGGAGTTCATTCATCTGCTCAAAGAAGGACCTTGAAAAATCGAAGTCTCTGCCAAAATCGAGATTCCACTTGCTGCCGTACCAATCCTCATGATGGTAGACCGTGTAAGGTGAATCAGGCGGAAAAATCGAGAGCATATCGCAGCCGCTTAAATCGCTCTTGCGCATGTAGAGCGTCCATTCCATTCTCCACGCCAAACGCCTATGCAAGCGGCACTCTGGGCAGAGCGTTGGCTCCGGCACCTGCATCTTCGCGTAGAACGCGCGGTCGCGATCATCTATCGTAAAAGGGGATTGGCACTGGCGGCAGGTTTTCTGCTCAGGCATGCCGTGATTGTATCATTTATAAATTCCCTGCCTATGACCGATTTCCACAATCACAATCGTCACCCGCTTCTTTTCGATGCGGTAAATGATGCGGTACGGCCATTGTTTCAATGAATACTTTCCCGTGTGTTCGCCCTGCAGTTTCTTGCCGAGGTAGGGACGCGCGCGAAGGAGCAGAATTTTGTCCAGAATTTCTACTCTGTATTTTTCCGGAAGTTTTGCGAATTGCTTGTCCGCTCTCCGGGTAAACACAACCTGATACATGGGCTAAAGTTTATACTTCTTCTTCAGCGCATCCAAACTGATCACTCTTCCTGCAGCGATATCGCGCTCTCCTTCCCGAATGCCCTTTACGAGTTCGGGGTCAGACATAATCTCGAGCGTTTCGAGCCACCCTTCCAACTCCTCCTCGGACATCATGATAACGGGCGGCTTATCACCGAGGGTGATGCGGATATGGGCGCCGTGGACGCCCGCCTCAGTAAGGAGCTTAAACCATTGTTTTCGCGCCTGTGTTGCGGAGACGGTTTTGGTCATGGAATGTACAGGTGAACGTACACGTACATTATAGCGTACATATCATCAGGAAGCAAGCGGCACTCCGGCTGCATCGTTGGATAACGACATGTTGATATTCGTAGAGACGCCATATATGGCGTCTCTACACGATCGGCGGCACAAACTCCTCATCCAAAGCTCCCGAATACCAATCCTCCTGCGACACATCCCCGCCGCTCTCGTCCCATTTGCGCAGCAGCACTTCGACGTCCTTCTTCGGTTTTGCGAATGTTTCGCGCGAGTGTTCGACGATCTGCTTCACGGCATTCTGCTTGGGCGTTTCACAATCCATGGTCATGGCGGAGAAGGCGTCGCGCGTCTGCCCCTGCAAGCTCATCTTGATGTAGAACTCCC
>JBBTTQ010000075.1:0-4395 GCA_038064175.1 Patescibacteria group bacterium | reverse complement strand
CTGGCAGGGATTGCCCGTGGAGGAACTTGTCTGTTCGTATTGCAACAGCCGTCTCTACTGGCCTATTCGTCTGGTCCGTATCGTCACGAGGTTCTTTGGAAGATCCCTCGGCCCCTCGGATACCGATCTCTCGCTACCACCGGCTCCCATCAATGCGCTGCTTCGTCGGATATTTGAAAGTGAGACGAAGCGGATCCAGACAAAAGGTTTCCGCCATGGCGTGAGTTTTATAGCGATGCTGCGGCGAATATAAGTTCTTTCACGTACTATACCTTTTGCGCAAATCCCTTAGTAAGAATATAATAGAAATATGGATCAAATTCGTTTACTTGAGCGGCAGTGCAAGGCCCTCTCTCAATGGAGGAGGCTGAGAATCATCTCATTTCTGAAAAAGCATCGTCATGGCACTGTCGGTGATATTGCCGAAGGGGTTCAATGTATGGTACCTACCGCGTCACAGCATCTCAAAATTCTTCGAGATTCTGGAGTGGTGCTTGACCGCAGGCGTGGAATGAATGTGGTGTATGTTTTATCAACAAATATGAACGATATTGCCCGGACAGTATTGAAAGCTCTTTAATTAGCGCTCCTCTGTCGCACAACCGCTTCTGCGAGTAATCCAAATAATCCAATCTGCAATCCCGAGAGGAGCATGAGCATGCCGGAGTCGGAGATGTTTCTATCGATGTACAAGGTGTAGCCGATCGTGACAGCGCCCCCGATCATGAGGAGCATGCTTGGCCAAATGAAGAACTTGAGCGGGCGGAAGTACGTGACGATCCGGACGATGAGCCCGAGGAAATTTGCGAAGTTTTTGAGGCCGTTCATCCCGCTCGAGAGCGTGCTCTTGCCATGGCGTTTCATGTAATCGATCGGGACATAGCGGACCATATAGTCGTTCGTGAGAGCGGCCAGGGTGATCGTGATCGTGAAGGAAAACCGCTGCGGGTAGAGATGCATGAAGCGTTCGCCGAGTTCGCGCGTGAAGAGGCGCATGCCGGAGTTGAGATCGGGAATGCGCGCTCCTGCGAGCGTGTTTGCGAGCTTGTTGACTATCCACTTTGCGGGTCTCCGAATGAACGGGATCTTCGCGCCCTTCTTCGTCCGCGCCCCCACGACCATGTCGGCCTGGGAGGACTTCATGTCTTTGAGGAGGGCAGGGAAGGATGTGAGCGGGTAGGTGCCGTCCGCATCCACGGTGCCGATGATGTCCCCTTTGGAGTGCCGGATACCGGTCTTCATCGAAGCTCCATATCCCCGGTTTATCGGGTGCGTGATGACCCGGAGGGCGGGTACATGGAGGCCCCGGAGAATCCCGGGTGTGCGATCTTTGCTGCCGTCATCGATAACCACAATCTCATATGGCTCGCTCGTGGTTTTCAGGGTGTGATCGAGCGTCCGGATGGTTTCTTCGATGACACCTTCTTCGTTGAGGACGGGGACGAGGAGAGAGAACATGCGAATAGCTTATAGCTTATAGCTTTTAGCTAACAGATCATTCAGAAGCAGGATAAGCATGTCTAGAATCTCATAGCTAAAAGCTATAAACTATTAGTCCGTCTATGTCTGACCTCCGTTCCGTCTACGCAGAAAAGGCCGTTTCGCAGATTCCGAGGCTGCTTGGCCTTCAGGATCGTAATCCCTACTCACCGACGTACGGGTGCTTCAAGCGAACGTACTGGCTCGACAAAGTCGATGACTTTCCGGATGCGCTGCCGCAGTTCGGAGTCTTAAGCCTTGCGCTCGTGTACGGCCATGAGATGCCTAAGAACGTCTACGAGGGGCACACGAAAATCAGAGAATGGATCCTCGCAGGGATGCGTTTTTGGATTTCGATCCAGCACAGAGACGGTTCGTTCGACGAGTTCTATCCGAATGAGCACGGATGGACGGGGCCGACGGGGTTTCTCCTATACGGGATGCTCAAGAGTTACATGATTTTAAACGAGCGCGGTGAATTTCCCTCGGACTTCCGCGACGAATTCTTTGCGTCCTGTCGCAAGGCAGCGGATTACATTATCAAGTACGACGAACACGGCGTGCTCGCAAACCATCATGCGATGGCGGTGCTGCCGGTGTATTACGCGTTTCATGTTCTGAAAGACGATCGCTTCCGCGAGGGCTACGAGAAGAAGCTCGCGGAGTTCTTGTCGTTCTGCAACGACGAAGGGTGGAGTCTGGAGTACGACGGAGCGGATATCGGGTACCTGAGTGCTTCCGTGAGCTTCCTCGGAAAGGTCTGGAAGCTGAACGGGGATCCGCGGCTCAAAGCGGTCATGGACAAGGGTGTCGAATTCCTCAGTTACTTTGTGTATCCGAACGGATTTTTTGCGGGATCCATGGGATCGCGTCAGACGCTTCACTTCTATTCCCATGGATGCGAGATCCTGGCGCCCGAAAATCCTCTGGCCGCGCGCGCAGCCGACAGGATGCTCGAGAGTCTTCGGGACGGGAAGATCGTCCCGGCGGAGATCATGGCGGACAGGTATTTCCTGTATAGAATTCCTGAGCATTTGGAGAGCTTTATCGATTACGGCGAAAGGTCAGCCTTTGCCAAGGCTTCGGTCGGCAGGCAGGGGGGGCAGAGAGGTCAGGAAGGGCAATTGCCGTATGAGCGACCGGACTTCCGGAAAGTGTTCCCCGGGGGAAAATTCTTCGTGGAGAAAAAGGGCAATACGTATGTTGTCGCGAATGCGGCGAAGGGAGGAGTGCTTAAGGTATTCGATGTGCCTTCGGGGCGATTGCTGCTGAGTGACTGCGGCATTATCGGAAAAACCGATGACGGAAAAGTTGCAACGTCACAGTGGGTGGACCCGCGCTATACATTCGTCGTGAAGGAACAGGGATTCTCGGTTGCAGGCGCCATGAAGAACATACCGGCCAATAAGATTTTCACGCCCGTGAAGATGATCCTCTTCCGGCTCTTCCTTCTCGTCTTCGGTTGGCATACGGGGATGGCGTACAGGATCAAGGGATTTATCCGGAGGCTTCTGATGCTCAAAAGCGGATGCCTTCCCGTGCTCTTCTACCGGAGTTTCGAATGGGCGGCGAACGGCATTCGCGTGACAGACATCGTCAAGATTACGGGAGACTTGCAGTTCGCTTCTCTTCAGCTCGGCGATGAATTCTTCGTCCGGTATGTCCCGCAATCACGCTACTTCCAGTCGCAGGAGCTGGATGCGAAGGGATGGATGCTGGATGCCGGCATGCTGGACTCCCTCAATCACGAAAAGAAGATCCACCTCGAGCGATTGATCGATCTGAAATCCGGCAGGGTTTCGGATCCTGTTCTAAAACCACTCATCACCGGAACCATGGGACTCGAATACAGCGAGGGGCGCAAGAAAAAACTTTCGCTGACGTACCGCCTCCGGAGACGCGCGGACGAATTGATCCGCGGGATCCGAAAACACTTTGCAGGTGATCCGAAAGACCTGCTCGATCTTGGACCCGCCGAGGGCAAAGTCCTCTCGAAACTCAAGGATGCGTTTCCCAGGATGCATTGCACGGGGCTTGAGTACTCCAAAGAACTCATCGATGCGTGTGAAGATCCGCGTCTCACGATGGTGCAGGGCGACGCGATGAAGCCGCCGTTTCCGGACAACTCTTTCGACATCGTGACGGCAAGCGCTTTGATCGAACACGTCGATAGCCCGAAAGATATGCTCAAAGAAGTGGGGAGAGTTCTTCGCCCGGGCGGCATCGTCCTCATCACGACGCCCGTTCCCGTGTTCGAGCGGATCGCGACCGCCATCGGACATCTGCCCGAAGAGCAGCATCAGGAAACGATGACATTAAAAACCCTGGAGTGGTACCTGGAAGCGGCTGGATTCGAACCCGTCGCGCTCGAGAAATTTATGGTGAGTCCGTGGGGGGCGCCGGGGGAGAAAGGCATCGAGGCGTTCATGAAGAAAATTGGACTCGGGGGGGTTCTCCTGAATCAGTTGGCGATCGGGAGGAAAAAATAAAAACCCCTCCACGCACAGTAAATGTGAGTGAAATTCGATTCCCTTCTCATGTTTTTTGGCCGATCACGATATTTGTGACTCCCAGGGGGACAAATGGTTCCATCGTGACAATGGGCGACAGCATCGCCGCGGGTATCGGCATTCTGTTCGGCGTAAGAATTCCGTAGGAAGATGCGAAGAGGATCCGGAGTCCCTCCTTCTCCGCGAGGTCGCGCAGGTAACGAAGGGAAAAACGAAGCAATCCCCATTCTTCTTTTTTTAGCAACCCGAAGGCGGCCATGAAGGGGTTATTGCGGTTCGGCTCGATGATCACGACGTGCTTCTTCGAGACGCGCGTCATTTCCCGTATCACCTGCAGGCGCTCTCCGGTATCGATGTGGTGCAGAAGTGCGTGACAGAATGTCAGGTCGAAGCTGTTATCCGGGAA
>JBBTTQ010000074.1:0-10187 GCA_038064175.1 Patescibacteria group bacterium | reverse complement strand
CTTCGGAGGTGATCTCGCCATCCTCCTCCGCGAGCAGGGCATGACCCGATGCGCGGGCAGCGAGGCCTTCGATACCGGTACCCACGAGCGGCGCGTGCGGGCGAACGAGAGGCACAGCCTGACGTTGCATGTTCGTTCCCATGGAGGCGCGGGTGTTGTCGTCGTGCTCTAGAAACGGAATGAGTGATGTAGAAATCGAGAGAATCTGCCGGGGCGACACGTCGACGTGCGTGATGTCGCGGACGTGCGCGAGAATGGGCTCGCCCGCTTTGCGGGAAGAGGCGCGCGTGGTCTTGAACTCACCGTGTTCGGTCAGGTTCGTTTCCGCCTGGGCGATCGTGAGGTGGCGCTCCTGCTCGGCATCGACGTAGATCACTTTGTTCGTAATGTACGCGCGGACAGGAACGACATGCTTCCCTTCTTTCTTGAGGATGGACGTCACCTTGCGGGCGAGTTCTTTGGACTCCACGATCTCTCCTTCTTTCGCGACGGTCTTGCGACTCTCCTTCACGGTCGTATCGAGGATGCGACCGAGGAGTTTGTCCGGATCCAGCGGAACCTCGTGCTTCACTTCGCGGTACGGAGTCTCGAGAAATCCGTACTCATTGACGCGGGCAAAGCCGCCGAGGTGCACGACGAGACCGATGTTCGGTCCTTCCGGCGTCGCAATCGGACAGATGCGGCCGTAGTGACTGGTATGCACGTCACGGACGTCGAAGGATGCGCGCTCGCGGGAAAGTCCTCCGGGGCCCATGGCGGAGAGGCGACGTTTGTGCGCGAGCTCGGCCAAGGGGTTCGTCTGATCCATGAATTGAGAGAGCTGTGACGACGCGAAGAATTCGCGCATGGCCGCGGTGATCGGGCGGCAGTTGATGAGCTGCGTCGGGGTCACGGTCTCCATATCCATCACCGTCATGCGGTCTTTGATGATGCGCTCCGTGCGAACGAGACCGACTCTGTACTTGTTCTGCACGAGCTCGCCGACGGATCGCACGCGGCGGTTGCTGAGGTGATCGATATCGTCGGCCACGCCCTCGCCGTTATTGAGTCGGATCAATTCTTTCAGAATTCCCGTGAAATCTTTCACCTGGAACACGCGGTGCTCCTCGTCACTCGGCGTATTCACGCCGAATCGACGGTTCAGCTTGTAACGGGCGATCGTGCCCATGTCGTACTTCTTGAAGTCGAAGAAGAGACTGTCGATGAGCTGCTTGGCGTTCTCGGATGTCGCGAGATCCCCTGGGCGAATCTTGCGGTAAACGCTCTGGTACGCCTCATCCACGGAACGGACGGAGTCCTTGTCGAGCGTGATCTGGATGTAATCCTTGTCCCCCTTCGTGACATCCTTGAAGAGGTCGATAATTTGCGTATCGGTCTGGTATCCGAAGACCCGAAGAAGCTGGGTGATGGGGATCTTCCTCTTGCGGTCGATTTTGCAGCTGATGATGCCTCTGCGATCGGTTTCGATCTCCAGCCACACGCCGCGTTTCGGGATGATCTTCGCCGCATGGTACTTGGGGTGGTCCGGCATTTTCGAGAAAAACACGCCCGGCGAGCGCACCAGCTGGTGCACGACAACGCGCTCGATGCCATCGACGATGAATGTCCCCGAGTTCGTCATGAGCGGGATACTGCCGAGGAAAACGTCCTGTTCTTTGATTTCCCCCGTTTCGCGGTTGATGAGCTGCACGTGGCCTTTCATGGCCGCCTCATACGAGAGGTTCCTTCGGCGGCAGGTATCGGGGTCGTACTTGGGAGGGTCGAACGCGTGACCGAGCACTCGAAGCTCCAGTTTCTTGCCGGAGAAGTCCGTGATGGGGCTGATCTCCTCGAGAAGCTCCTTGAGGCCTTCGCTCAGGAACCATTTGTAACTCAAAAGCTGCATCTCGATCAAAGACGGCACGTGCGGGTTTCCCTCGTCGTCGACGAAGTAGCAGCGGCCGTCTTCGACCTTCTGCACTTTTAAGAGCGGCGGGAATGATTGCGCGACCGAAGGAACGCGACCGGCGCCCGGAACGATATGGGGAATCACCTGCGGAAGGACTTGGGCGTCCACCTGCATCTGGTACGCGCGCTTGGGGACAACTATTTTTTTCAAAGGAGCCTTCTGCTCTTCCTTCTGCGCCTTGCCGGCTTTGAGAAAGGCCGGAGCTGCTTTGCTGAAGGACTTCGACATTGCTTTCTGAGGCGCCCTCATCACCGCCTTTGCCAGAGTGACTTTCTTCGATACCGGCTTAAGCACAGCTTTCTTGGCTGCGATCTTTTTTGGCGGGCTCTTTTTCAAAGCGGCCTTCTTCGTTTTTTTGAAAGCGGTCTTTTTTTTCTTCATAACCACTTTCTTCTTCGATGCGGACTTCGATTTCTTTGCGGGCCTCCTACTCTGAGCGGATCGAACGGGCGATTTCTTCTTTTTCTTTGCCATAAAATAGAGAGTGTGAAAAGACGGAGTACTACCGAAGCTGTACGCTTCAGAAGATGCCCCAGCTCTCGCAACTCAATCGTAAAGCCGCTGTGACGGGGCACATTGTGAGGTCACTTTGGCGTGAAGTCAATAACCTTTTTCGTGGTATTCGATGGTCATATCGCTACATTGTTCGCAAGCGGTCTGCTCAGCTTTAGCGAATTTCAGTTATGCACATGCTTTGCTGGCAGTATAGCAATGTAACCATTCAAGTGGCCTCCTGAAACCTCCTCTCCACCTCTCTCCAGTTCACCACACTCCAAAAAGCATGTATGTAATCCGGACGTTTGTTCTGGTATTTCAGATAATACGCGTGCTCCCAGACGTCGACACCGAGAATCGGAGTTTTCCCTTCCATCAGCGGAGAATCCTGATTTGCGGAACTTTCAACTTTCAATGTCCCATTTTCAACTATAAGCCACGCCCAGCCGGAGCCGAACCTATTCGCTCCGGCATCGCTTAATTGTTTCTGGAAGGCATCGAATGACCCGAACGCCTTTTCGATCACTTTCGCAAGGTCACCCGAGGGCTTCCCTCCCCCCTGCGGACTCAGAATCGTCCAGAAGAGAGTGTGATTGGCGTGTCCCCCGCCGTGATTGCGGACTGCTGTCTGCTTGTCGACCGGAACCTTTTTGAAATTCTCCAGAAGTTCCTCCACGGGCATCGCTTCGAATTCCGTCCCGGCGATCGCAGCATTCAGTTTGTCGATGTACGCCTGATGGTGCTTCGTATGGTGGATCTCCATCGTGCGCGCGTCGATATATGGCTCGAGAGCGTCGTAACTGTACGGTAATTTGGGGAGGGCGTGCGGCACGGCGACTTTGGGGTGAGGAGAGGAGTATACAAAAACATCGTCGGTCTTCCTACCGTTTACCTGTTGATTTGTTGATTCGTTTCCTCGCTAAGCCACGTTTCGAAAAAACGAGTAAACGAATAAACCAATCAACGGCATACTGGCGCCATGGAGATCCGAACGCTCACCTCCCCCGGGGACCTCTCTGCCTACGACGTCTGGGTGAAAAACCACCCGGAGGGAACGCTCTGGCAGTCGCTGGAATGGAAGAAATACCAGGAATCGCTCGGTCGGGAAGTCCGAATCTATGTCGAGGAAGAAACAAGAACCAAAAAACAAGAACTAAATAATGATCCATTATCCATTATCCATTATCAATTTATTTCAACCGCTCTTGTCGTCATTGACCGCACAGTGTTCGGTTTCTCGAAATGGGACATCCCGCGCGGACCGCTCGGAGCAATAAGCGGTGAGCGGTCAGCGGTGAGCACCTTGATCGACCATATCGTTCTTCTGGCAAAACAGGAAAAATGTCTTTCCTTGTATATTTCTCCGACTCAGCCGCTATCAGCTATAAGCCATAAGCTACAATCCTCCTCCCGTCACGAACAGCCCGAAGCCACGCGCATAGTCGATCTTCGGCTTTCCGAAGAGGAAATCCTGAGCCAGATGCACCAGAAAGGGCGGTACAACATCCGTGTCGCTGAGAAAAACGGCGTGTACGTGGAACATTCTGGGGACATCGACGCATTGTATACTCTCGCAAAAGCGACATCCGAACGCGATGGGTTTCGATGCCTCCCGAAGGATCATTACGAGAAATTTCTCAACGACCTTCCGGGGGCATTTTTGTTACTCGCGTACACTGGAATACGAGTAAACGAGCGCACGCCTGCCCGCCGTAACTTCAGTGGAGGTGGGAGTAAACGAGCAACGACCCCCGTGGCCGCCCTCCTCGGCATCATCTGGCCTGCCCGCCAAAGCTCGCAGAGCGGAGGTGGGAACAATCAAGGAATCTATTACTACGGAGCCTCTTCCTACGCCCACCGATCCCTCATGGCTCCCTACGCCCTCCAGTGGGCTGCCATACGGCATTGCAGGGCATCAGGATGCCATTTTTATGATCTTCTGGGCATCGCTCCCCTGTCCGCCGGGCAGAATCACCCCTGGGCGGGAATCAGCGATTTTAAGTCCAAATTCGGAGGAAGGGTCCTTGAATACCCGAAGGAGCTGGAAATCGTGCTGAGGCCGGCGCTCAAGGGACTCTTGGTGGCGAAAAGGAAGATCCTGGGATAGAGACCGATGAGTCCAAGGAGACCAAGGAAAATTCTTCGGTCTCTTCTGGCTCTTCGGTATCGCTTTCCGCACATACCAAAAACCCCCACCCGCTTTCGCGGGGGGGGTCTTGGCTTGGTGATGAACCAAAGGTCCTTGAGGCTAAGCGATTAGCTCTGGTAGCTCGTGGACTTGACGATCGTCTCCGGGTACTCAATCCAGTAGAAGTTGGTCGACGTCGTGTCCTTGTCGATCCAGTGAATGTGAGAATCCGTAGAGGCGTCGTTTCCGAAGGTCTTCTGACCCAGTGTCGTGAAGTTCTGGAGAGAGACCTGGAGCGTAGACGAAGCCGTCGAACTGACCTGAGCGTGCGTCACGTCGCCTTCGAGAACGAAGGTGGCGTCGGCGCCCTGGTCAATCTCGGTGTTGATCGCGGCTGCGTCGAGACCCTTACACTCGACAACGAAGGATCCGGAAGCGGAGTAGTTCGCACCCGAGATCTCCTGTCCGCCCGAGTTCGTGTAGTAGGCGCGGCAGAGTTGCTTCGTGGTGGAATCAGCCTTGTTGTAGAGGTAGAAGCCCGAGCTGTTCAGCCGGACGTTCGTCGCCGTGACGTTGAAGACGATACCCGAGAGAACGGCGTCATTCAGACCGTTCTTCGAGTTCGTGTGGGCGGCGGCCGAGAACTTGAATTGACCGACCGGCGAAACGCCTGTCGGCACGTTGGTGCCGTTGGCATCCGGGTTCGCGTTCGTGATGGAGATGATCTTCGCGAGGACCGTCTCGTGGCGGTTGCCAGAGATGATCGTGTTGGTCGTGGCCGTAGCCGTGCCAAGGAAGACCTCGCCTTCGCCGCTCGTGTCGCCGTCATTCTTGTTCAAGTTGTTGCTCGACTCGTCACCGCGGGCGCGGATGGCGCCGGAACCCGTGGAGTTGTTCGACGCAGCCGTCGAGTCGATGAAGAAGGAAACGACACCGCCGGATTGGACGGCGCCGCCGACATCGTTCTTCATGCGCGGACGGACGATGACATCCGTGTCAGCGCCTTCCGGAACGACGAGCTGTCTCGTCTCGAGGTTGGCGCAGAATGTCCTGACTGCTCCTCCGAGCGGACCGTAGGTTGAGAGAACCTCATCGGATCCGCAGCCACCGATCGTCGCGAGAGCGAAGAAGGTGCTTTCACCCTCTTTGTAGAGCTCAAGACGATCAACCGATGTTGCGATGCTGCCCGAGGATGTGAACTGGAGATCCGTCACATCGACCGGCTCGTTCTCCGCGTGGAATTGCAGGCGGAGGACGGCCTCGCCGAGAGCGCCGCCAAGGAGCTGGCGGGACTTGACCGGCGTGGAGTCGATCGTGATGAAGAGATCACCCTGGGAAACGAGGAGCCAGAGCTGGGAATCCACCGTTGTGACGGTGACATCACAGGAGGCTTCTGCGGCGGCATCCGTGTCTGTCTGACAGTTGCCCGTATTCGTCTTGATGCCGGACAAACTGGATCCGTCATCGAGTTCTTCCGCTTCGATGTAGGAAGCCTGCACCGTGGAACCCGTGGCGAACTGGATCTGGAGATCGTTATTCGTGAGGGACGCGGCGACGTCGCCGTGAACCTCGAAGAGAACCGTCTCTTCCTTCGGAACGACGAAGCCACCACCCGCGAGTTAGGAGAAGGTGATTTGACTGGTTTGCGAAGCGACACCGTCCTCAAGGACCGTGTCCACCTTGCTATCGCCATCACTGTCTACCCAGAGGGCGTAGTTGTTGGCGTTCGCGAGCGAACCGGACTTGGACTCGAAGATAGCCTTCGTGAAGAGGATATCCTCAGCTTCACCGGCGCGAACCTCGAAGCGGATCAGGTTTACGTTTTTCGCGTTGGAAACAGCCGTATCGGAGGTACCGATGGCCTTGACCGCAACTGTGAGCGTGGCATTGGCAATGCGGTGGAAGTTTCCGGCGATGTTGCCGCGCGGGCGAACATCGAGAACGCGGTCACCCGTGCTGACGCCTTCGATCGACATCTGGTAGGACGTCGAAGCGGTCGCAAGGAGGCCTCCGAAACCACAGGTGGTGGTATTGGCCGTACCGCCTGTAATGTGCGTCGGCTCGCCGCAAATGTGGATGCGGAATCGGTCGCCGGAGCGCGGAGAAACCGTGGAACCGTTATCAATGAAGTCGGCGCGGAACTCCCAGGTCTCTTTGCCGTTCACGATGAAGTCATCGAAGCGGTAGATCTGGAAGGAACCCGTCGCCGTGGAACCGTCGGCCTTCTGGCCGAAGTCGGACGTGCCCGTCAAACGGACGCCGTCGATGGTGCGGCCTGTCACAGTGTTTCTGATTTCAACGTCTTCGAGAACCTCGTGGACGTTGTCCGTGCTCGTGCCGTTATTGAAGGCAAGGTGGTATCCGGAGCTCGTCGTGGCCTGAACCAGGATGAAGAGATCCTTGATATCCACCTTCTCGCCGCCCGTCGTGAGGACGATCTTGGCGAGAACCGCATCGTTGTCATCGCGGGTGTAGCTCTGCTGAGCCGGACCGTTGATTTCCATGGTGAACTCACCGGCGTCGATCGTCACGGTGTCCGGGAGTGTCGCGGACTCTGTCGGCAGGGAAATCTGCGAACCGTAGAGTTGTCCGTTCACGCCGTACCCGTAGAGGGAACCGACGGCGAAGATGTCGGATGACTCCTCGAAGTGCATGATGATGCTGTCTCCGGCGCCGCCCATGATGTCAGCGATGATTTCGAGTGTGATTTTGTCACCCTCGAGCACCGTGAATGGCGGATCGAAGACGAGCGTCACGAAGTCACCCACCGTCTGTGCGACCGTGTTTGTCAGGACCGTTCCATCCGTGCGGCGAATCGCAACATTGCTGAAGTCGCCGTCGGAAGCGGAGCTGTTCTGCTCGAACGTCATGGAGTAGAACGTCTGGTCCTCTGTGGAGTTCGTGGAAATCTCGAATTTACCGATCACAACGCCCGTGTCGCCGACCTCCACCTCATCGGGGGAGACCGTGCGGTAAGCGATGGAAACCGTACCGCTCGTAATGGCAGCGACGCGGAACGTGTTGCCCCTAAGCGGGAAGTTCCCCGTCACTTCCTTGGCGTTGGAGACGAGGTCGGACGGGAGTTCCAGAACGAAGTTGTGCTCGGCGCCGGCCGTGAGGCTCGTGGCGAAATCCGCGACGAAGTCAACCGTGACCGTGTCGCAAGGCTTGATAACGAGCGGAGAAGAGAAGCGAAGCTCAGAGGTCTGATCCTCGGAGTCGATGGTGCGCTTGCGCGTAACGCGCGCGCCATCCATGGCAGCGTAGACGCCGTTAATGTCGCCGACGGCACCGAAACCCTCGTGCAGGAGGGTCATGTCCTCGATCGTGACGGAGTCATCGCAGGAAGCCGTGAGGTCCACCGAGAGGAGGACGACGCCGACTGCGCCTTGCGGGACCGTGTCACCGACCGGGTTACTGGCGGCAACGGAAGCCTCGAGGATTCCATCGCCTTTCACGAGCGTGGTGTATCCCACGAACGTGTCCGAGTCCGAGAACGTGTCGCCGTCAGCCGTCATAAGATCGGAAACGGAGAGCGTGTACTCGTGGTTCGGTTCCATGGCCTGAGTGAGCGTGAGTTCGACTGTGTCGTCGCCGTCGCCGGCGTTCGTGACCACAGCGGAGGAAAGCTCGAGTTCCGGAGAACCCGTCACGGAGTAGTGATCCGTGTCCTCAGCCGATTCGACATCGAGAGGAGCGCTGAATTCCACTTCGATCGTCGTGGCGGATGTCGCCATGACGTTCGAGATAACGGCTGCATCGCCTTCCTCGTCGCCGCCGCAGTCAACACCGTAGGTGAGACCTTGATCGACGCGATGAAGCATGACGACCATTTCCGCGCGGTTCATGTTATCCGCGGGGCGCACGCGTCCTGTTGCATCGTCACCCTGAAGGACGCAGCTGTCCGCGGCCGTCTGAATGACGTCCGTGTACCACTGACCCGACGGGTTATCGACGAATTGGGGAGCGTCACCGGTCGCCTCAAGTCCGAATGCGCGGACAATGAGAGCGGCGGCCTCGGCGCGGTTGATGTTCGCGGCCGGGCGGGCGTTGCAGGGGTGGTTGCCGTAGCAGTTGTTGTCGCCACGGACCCAGCCCTCTTTGCCTGCTTCCTCCATGTAACCGTAGTACCAGGCCGACGTTGCAACGTCGTTAAAGCTTGGAACGGCCGGCGGCGTGGAGAGAATGCCGCCATTGAGCTCGACAACGAGCTTCACGAATTCCGCGCGGTTGGCTTTGTCGCCGCCACGGAATCTCGGTTGACTGGCATCGAGGTAGCCCGCGTCCGTAAACGCATCGACGGCTTCCTCGTACCAGACGCCTGCCGGAACATCGCTGTAGGCGGCAATGACCGTACCCACCTGGGTCAAGGTCACCGCTGCGAGCGACACCCCCGCAAGGACTTTCTTCAATCGAGAAATATCCATAGGTAGAAGAGAAATAGGGAAATAAGAAACGATGAAAGATGGGAATGGGTAGAGAACCCTTACGTGCTTCTGTTGAACATTCTCGGCCATCGAACCTCCTGGTGTGAGAGATGAGCGAATACTCGCTCTCCTCCTTAACTATAAAGAGACGACACGTGAGAGAGGCGATACCTTATCTATAAGGGCGGACAGAGTGTCCGGCCGGAGGGGTCTCCGGAAATTGGGTTTTCGAAAACACGAAGGACCTCTTCCGCTCAAAAGAAAAGAGGGAAAGAGGAAGTTGTGAGATTGTTCTCCCCGCAAGCGCGGGGGGGAGCAAGTTGCCGGATTGTCAAAGATCGTAAACGTTTGCGACGACCTCGCCCTCATTCTTTTTCGGACGGATCTGGAGAATCCTACCGAATGCGCAAAACTTCGTGCAAGCGCCAAAGAAGCAGCGTGTCGCCTGTGGGAACGTTGAAAAGAGCCTTCTGTTACAAGCAAACGGGAAACGGAGACACTGTACAATGGCTTGGATTGCCGTAATCTATTGTTTTATCGCATACAAATTGAGTTCAGGGGGGATACTTTTGCCTTCAGCCCAGCCCCCAAATCGAGTTGCGAAAAAATCAATTTTCTTGGTAATAGTTTTGATACCTATAGCAAAATGGGGCTTAATGGACAATTTTGGTTGCTACTTTCCCCCCTTGGAATAGGGAGGAAAAATCTCCCAGCGATTGTAGGGCTGATATACTCATTCTGATGCAAACCATCTGTGCCAATACTTGGTGCAAGACTCCATTCGAGATTACGGAGGAATACTCCGCATTTCTCAAACGGGTTTCCCCCGTGATCGGGAATAAAAAATACGCAATTCCTCTCCCCACGCACTGTCCCGATTGCAGACTGCAGCAGAGTACATGCCACCGCAACGAGCGATTCCTTCATAAAAATATTTCCGCGCTGAGCGGAAAAGAGATGATTTCGATTTATGATCGAATGCCGATGTGGGGGAAACCCTATGAAGTGTATACACCCGAAGAATGGTACGGTGACTCATGGAATCCGGAGACATTCGCCCACTCAATCGATTTGTCTCGACCGTTTTTTCAGCAATGGGCGGAACTCCACAAAGCGGTGCCGCGGATGGGACTCATCGCCCGTTCAAGAGCCAAGTGCAACACCTGAGGATTCCCTATCCTCCAGTGTA
>JBBTTQ010000073.1:0-2054 GCA_038064175.1 Patescibacteria group bacterium | reverse complement strand
TGCGTATTCTTCCGCTCTCGGAGTTGTATGGCGATGGATAACATCAGTCTCTCTCCCCGCTCACCAGTAAGTTAACCATCCCAATCCGTGATGACCTTCCCATCAATAGAGTACTGGATTTTCTTGATAGATGGGAATTGCAAAAGCGTATCTCCAATGGATCCCTTTACTGCTTCCTGCGTACAAGCAGTGTTGTTGAGATATGCCATCGCTTCACCTGAAAATTTCAATGTTGCCACTCCGTTAACAATAGTGATTCCATGATAATAACTCAGGAGTGACTCGATATTTTCACCAAAATAGCCTGTTTTGTTATCAAAACTTGATACAAGACCTTGTGCCTCTCCAATCTCTGGCGTAACGCCCTGCAAGAGTAGTCTAAGGGTCGCATCGGCTACGGCAGATGTCTTCGGTATGTATCTCGCTACGGGTTTTGTTGCAGCGCAATCGCTTTCCTCAATGACTTTCTTGTCTCCAAAATAGAGCTTCACGGCGATCATATCACTTGCTACAGGCTCAACTAGAAGGTCGAGACTATCTAGAAGCCCCTGGAAGATGCGCTCCTGCTCATCCGTCTTGTAACTTGTGATGTTGTCGCAGCAGACGCTCGTATCAATCCAGTCACGGACTATGAGAAGGGTCTTCTGGGCGGTTATAGGCATGATGCAATACTCCGTGTACTCGCCCTCGATCCCCACATTTAGACAAGAGACCGTGATCTTCTTTCGAGTGCCAGCCGTGCGGTCAACGAAGTTGTCGTAATTCGACTTGATGAGCGCCTGATGCACGGTACCGCTGCCCTTTCCTAGAATGTAGAAACCGACATCTATATTGCGCGTGAGGGGCTGACAATGCTCTGGGAGTCCGCTCTCCGTGCAGCGTTGTTGCGGTAACGCATGCACGATACGAATACCGGTCGCATTCTGCTTCCAGCCGAGAATGTATTCGAGAGACTGTGTATGCGAGAAGGCAATGAGAGAATCATCTAGTGGGCTGCCGAGAATATTGATCATCGCTGGCTAGATGCTGCTAAGCATATTGTACGTCCTATAAGCACCACTGGGTCCGATCACACCACTCAGTGGATCTACTGTGGCGTGAGATGTAGTGTCAGTTGAGAGACGATAGACTATCTCTGCCATTTCACCGCGTGTGATCCGCTGGTCATAAGTAAAGATGCTGGGAGCGAGTGCGTCCTTTCGAGCTAAGGCATAAGTATAAGGCAGGTACCACACCTGTTGCTCTTGCCCGCTAAGATCCCATCGAGCTTCCTTCTGATTGACCGGTAGACCGAAGTTCACAGCCAGCATCTTCGCCGCCTCGACGAAACTCACTGACTGACTCGGCTTAAATGTCCCATTCGGGTATCCGCTCACCATGCCACGGGCTTTCGCTGTGCAGACATACGGTGCATACCATGTACTGAGTTCTACATCCATGAATGGCTTCTCGCGACAATCGCTTAGGGAAGCTGGAACATTACTTGCACGAAGAAGGATCTTTGCGAACTCTGCTCGGTTGATAGTCCGTTCGGGAAGAAACGCTCGCGTACCCTCTCGTACTGAAGCGTCGGCTGTTCCTTACACAATGCCTTTTTCATACAGCCACGAAATAGCTGGGTAATATGGATGGCATCCCCATACGTCAGAGAAGCGATTGTCGTACCCGATGGCATTGCATCCCTCTGTTGCAGAGACTACGCCAGCGAACCCAATGGAGATTACGAACGTGGCGAATGCTATTCCTAGTCGACGAGCGGCGGGATCGTATGTAAGAAGCATAGTTCTACTATACAGGCATGATTCATAGAGTAAATGCGATGCCTCAACTATAGTTTTGTCTAGCGGTTGCGTGTTAGCTCATAGAAAAATTTTGCGTTTGGCGAACCACCCAGTTCAAGTCGGCTTGCTTACCGGTTTCGTGCTGTTCTTACCCTCCTTCGCTCTCTCTGGCGAGCTACGGACGGGCAGGCGGCAACGACGGCGACCAGTCTTCGCCGAAGGCTACGACGATCCAATGGGCGCGGCGGCTGCCCCCGAATTTTCAGCCGCCGC
>JBBTTQ010000072.1:0-12431 GCA_038064175.1 Patescibacteria group bacterium | reverse complement strand
GCGGAAAAAGGGAAGCGATGTGACCGTCTCCTCCGAGGCCGAGCGTCACGATATCCGGCGGGCCTTTTTCCAGGAGCGCCTCAAGATGCTTCTCATAGAGGGCGATGGATTCCTGATATGGAAGTGTCGTATCCGGAATAATAATCTGCGATTCCGGTACGGGGGCGTGTTTTAAAAGCGTCGACCGAAGGAGGAACTGATTGCTCCTGGGATCGTCTTTTCGAATGAAACGATCATCGACGAGGAAGATCCACACCTTCGACCAATCAATTGCGGGATCTTGTCCGAGCATTTCGTAAATCGCTTTCGGCGTGGAGCCGCCGGAAAAGCCGACGATCGCGCGGCCTCTGTCCAGAATAGCTTTCCTGATACCCGCAGACAGAAGAGATGCTCCGCGAGCGCGAAAATCCGCTTCGTTTTCCGCGATGATTATCGAGGGATTCATGGATGCATGGTATTCGAAATACGCCGTTTATGAGAGGGATCTTCCCCGAATTCTCATGGTACTATTCGAGCGAATAGTACCATGCAAAAATACAAGGAAAATGCCGAACCATCCCTCACACAAGCCACTCTGTCCTGTCTTTCAAAATCCAGTCCCGGACATCCTTCGGCCCTTCGGATCCGGCGGCGTAGGGATGAATCTCTGTTAAAGGATTGTCGAGATGCGCCTGGAGAGGATCGAGGAGTCTCCACGCAGATTGCACTTCGTTGAAGCGCAGGAACCACTGCTGCTTTCCATGGATGGCTTCGAGGAGCAGGAGACCGTGTTCCGGGAGACAATCGCCGATGCAGACGAGCGGATCTTCCAATATCAGCGGACGGAACATCGGCTCCGTGCCTCCGAGCTTCGTCTGGAGATAGATGCGCATGCCCGCCTCCCCCTGCAAGATAATATCGAGTCTATTCGGCGCGCTGCCGGGCCCGACCGCAAGCGGCGCCTGGAACTGAATGGAAATCCGCGTTTCCTTCTTTGCGAGCCGCTTGCCGGACCGGAGATAGAAAGGAACTCCCTGCCAGCGCGAGGCGCGCGAGAGGAGCTTCAACGCTGCGAATGTGTTCGTGCGGGATGCGGGATCGATGTCCTTCTCCTCCCGGTATCCCTGCGCTTTTTTTCCCTGCGCCGCGCCTTCCGTGTACTGCCCGACGAGGACGATGTTGTTTACATCGGATGCCGGCGGCAGATAGAATTGCTCCAGCGCGTGCTGCCTGCTCTCACGGAACGACTCGCCCTCCTCGATCAGACGCATCGTGAGGAGCGCGCACATTTCAAGGAGGTGACTCTGGATCATGTCGCGGAACGTGCCCGTGTGTTCAAAGTACCCGGCGCGGCCTTCGATGCCCGCCGCCTCCGATGCCGTCACTTCCACATGGTGAATGAGTGTGTTCTTAAAGAGGCGCTCGAGGAGGGGATTGGCGTACCGGAGGTAGTAGATATTCCGGACCGCTTCCTTGCCGAGATAGTGATCGAGCAGAAAAATCTCCTCCTCGCGGAAGCAGGACGTCAGTTCTTTTTTGATCTGCTCGAAACTGTTGAGATCATGCCCCACGGGTTTCTCCACGATGCAGCGGAAGGGGACTTTCCCGTCATGCACACCGCCGGCGCACATATTTTTGAGAACCGATGTGAAAACCGTCGGCGGAATGGAAAGGTACGCGAGACGTACCGTGTCCTTCCGGCCTTTTTCGTGGCTTTCCAATTCCTGCGCAAGTCTCAGGAAATCCTCCTTCCGATCATATTGCCCCCGCACATAGTGCACGTGCTCCAGGAAGGCCTTGAGCTTCGCCTCGTTCACTTCGGGAAGACTCGCGTGAATGGAGTCCGCAACCATCTTCCGGAAGGAGCTGATATCCATCTCCGTCCGCGCAAAACCAATGATGGAAAACTGCTCCGGCAGTCTTTTCTTGAGCGCCAGAATGTAGAGCGACGGGTAGATTTTGAGCGTCGCCAGGTGCCCCGACGCCCCGAAGAGAACGAAGCTGAAGGGGGCCGTCGCGGAAAGAGATGCGTTAGCGATAGACCGCTATGGTAGCACACCAATGCCGCCCAAAGGTCGGAACACATTTATCCGAAGCGGAAAGATCAGTCCTCTTGAAGACGGGGTGGCGAAGTGTAGCATTGAGAACCAATGTCGGAAGCACTATCCGCCACAGGCTCAACAACGAAACGCCTGCCGCTTCATCCGGCACTGGAAGACAGCGTATCCGATCCAAGGCATATCAATACTCTCAGTAATCCCGATGCGGATCCAGAGTCTCGTAGAATCTCAATTTTAGCAGTGGCATTTGAGCTGCTCCAGGCAGGAAGAAGGCAGCAAATTTTTGTTTTATTGGAGTCCTGTTTAAACGGAGAAAAGGGGGTTCTTGATGAATTTTTGAAGAATCACAGCCTTTAAAAGAACCAAAAGTTCTTGCTGACCGACTGAGAATGCTCTACGCTGGTTTCACATCATCGTCCTATCCAGAGAAGCGCCGAGGGTTCTGGCCCGCGTGAGGCGCTCCCCAACCCTTCGTCGCTTTGCTCCTCAGGGCAAGACGCAGAAGAAGGTGGGAAATCCAGCCCCATGACCTTTGATCAATCCGAGGTCACCGAGGGAAGATAGCAAACCTACTCTTCTCCCCGGCGGGAGAATTTTTTTTAATTCCTATCCCAACCCCTCTCTCCTATGTCCTACTTCTTCACTTCCGAATCCGTCACCGAAGGTCACCCGGACAAGCTCTGCGACCAGATCTCGGACGCCATCCTCGATGACGCCCTCCGCCAAGACAAGAACGCCCACGTCGCGTGCGAATGCCTGGTGACCACGGGTCTCGTGCTTATCGCCGGCGAAATGCGCACGAAAGGGTATATCGATCTGGCGGGAATCGCGCGAAAGGTGATCAAGGAAATCGGCTATGACGACGCCGTGTTCGGCTTTGACCACAAGGCATGCGCGGTGCTCGTGAGCGTGGGAGAGCAGAGCGCGGATATCGCTCTCGGTGTGGATGAAACAAGCAACAAGGACAAGGAACAGGGCGCCGGGGATCAGGGACTCATGTTCGGGTTCGCCTGCGACGAGACGCCGGAGCTCATGCCGCTCCCCATCTCGCTTGCCCACAAACTCACGAAACGTCTGGCTGACGTGCGGAAAAAGAACGGCCTTTCGTACCTGCGACCCGACGGCAAAAGCCAGGTGACCGTTGAGTACGGCGACGACGGCAAGCCGGAGAGGATCGAATGCGTCGTGATCTCCACCCAGCACAAAGAAGAAATTCCCCATGCACAGATCTGTGCGGATGTGATCGAGCACATCATCAAGCCCGTCTGCGGGGACTATCTGGACGCCAAAACGAAGTTCCACATTAACCCCACCGGCCGCTTCGTGATCGGCGGCCCCCCGGGGGATTGCGGCCTCACCGGCAGGAAGATCATCGTCGATACCTACGGCGGCTACAGCCGTCATGGAGGCGGCGCCTTCTCGGGCAAGGACCCGAGCAAAGTCGACCGCTCGGCAGCCTACGCCGCGCGCTGGGTTGCGAAAAATATCGTCCGCGCCGGCCTCGCGAAGAAATGCGAAGTGCAGGTGGCCTACGCCATCGGCATCGCCGCGCCGGTCTCCGTCCACGTCGACACGTTCGGCACCGGCAAGGCGGACGACCGCGATCTTGAGAAAGCGGTCGCCAGAGTGTTCGATCTCCGTCCATCGGCCATCATCCGCGATCTTGATCTCCTGAAACCCCAGTATCGGAAACTCGCCGCCTACGGTCACCTCGGACGCGAGGATCTGGGCGTGCAGTGGGAAGAGACGAACCGAATCCAAGAATTACTGAAGGCCCTTGGCTTGGCGGTGCAGGGCGCTGCGAAATCGAAGAAAGTGGCCGCAGTAATGGCCTGAGTCACTTTGGACGAACGTCACAAAGCGCTGATTGTGGCTTGTATCTGAGCTTCAAGCAGCATCATATCCCTCTTTGTTTGACGAGGAATTCCTCCCTGTCATTCTCCTGACACCATGAGCGCTCAAGAAAATGCCGGGTTCCTGAAGCAAGTGGAGCAGAGCGTGAAACGCAGAGATGTTGTTGATAAGGTTCGCCTCTGCCTGGGTCAAACCCGGAAGATACAAGCCATTACAAGGAATTTTGTTCAGGCGCTGATGGACATGAATCTATCAAGCAAAATACCGAGAATTTTCAGTCCGATATCTCCCGTGGACGGCGAAACAAAATTCATCGGGGACATCACGCGAACCAGCAATCAGAATGATTGCACGGATCTTCTCATGCAGTGCGTTCCGACGGATATACGACTGGAAATTGAAGCGGTTGTAAGGGTATTCTGTCCCGATACGTGGAGAACGATGGAACAATCGCGCGCCGCGCAGAGAGCGGCTCACGCGCAACTGCAACATATGCAACAACCACAACTCACCTTCCCTCCCATTACCGTGGGACCAGGCATCTCCTCCCCGCACACGACTCCGGGCCAGCCAGGACCTCATTCCCCCGTTCCAAATCCGGGAAATACATCGAATCCCGCGCCATCGAGACCTCTGGGACCATACGTTTCCAAAAGGAAAAATCCGTAATTATTCTCCCCCAGGACGATTCCCGGGACCGCTCAGCCCGCTTTGCGGGTTTCTTTCATGGGTGGCTCAGGAGGATTTCTTAAGAATGCCGCCGGAACAGTATTCGCCCCCTCACAAAGGTCTTTGATACTCAGGAGTCCGCTATTGTCCCGTATCTCTTTCACGCTTGCCTCAATGGGATCCATCACTTTGCCGGCAATGCCGTGCTCTTTCCAAAATGGAGCAACGGAACGTTCTTGCTGATCAATAAAAATCTGATCAACCCACGATTTGGCGGCATACTGAAGACCTGCTTCAAACGAGCTGCTCACGATATGAATCTTGCTGGCATCGAGTGTCGTCGCCATGAGCGCCTGCACCCGCGCTTTGAGTTCATCACTGGCCTTCGCAAGAATCATAAATACTCTGTCCCGGGGGATGATCGCGTCAAGACCGTATGCCAGGGCAAATTTTTCCATTTCGTTCGCAGGCACGCGCCGGTGGTGCGAACCTGGTATGTGATACCCCTTGAGCATTCCGCTGTCGATGGAGCGTATGATTTCCCGCTGACTGATGCGGAAAATGCGAGCGGCATCTCCGGTGGTGAATGTTCGGGGAAGATTGCCGATACTTTCGAATGTGGTCATCACCGGATTCTATGTGAGGAAGAGTGCAGTTCAATGACGGGAAGCTGAAGGTTATTACATTCGTATTCTTCCCGAACCGTTCGGCTGATACTTTCGATGGTTGCTGCAGAAAGCCCATGCAGCACATAACGCCTTGGAGGAAGGATGCAGTCGGTAAACTGCTCAAGATCGTCCGGCAAAAAAACCGGACTGCTTTCGCCGGGGCGGCGTCGTGAATCGTGACGCACATGAACGACTTTGACAGGCGGACTGTCCTCTACGTAGCGCAGCATAAAAAAAGAATGGTGGATAACTCTAACGCCGTAAAGAACGTTTGGCAAAACGATGTCACATACAGCATGCTGTAGCGGAATTTTAACGATCGATGATTGCCGTTCCCGGATAGTAGTACTTCAGAATTTCCTCCGCGGTCTTTCCTTCCAACGCTTGCCCCTCGGCCCCGCACCCCGACATCCCGACGCCGTGCCCCCGGAGCGCAGTCCCCTCGCACCAGGGATCCGGCTTGCTTGAAAAGATTTCGGGAAACGGGAAATCCACCCATCCGGCCTCCGCGGGGGAGCGCGTGCGACCGTCGTCGGCGGAGAAGTAAGGCGCCTTGATGATCGCCCCGTTCTTCGCAAGGATCTGCCCTTCCGTTTCGCCCACGGCCTCGACCCACCTTGGATTCTGTTCCTCAAACGCGATGCCGCCGTACGCCTGGAAGATCGCCGGATCGTCGCTGCCGTCGTAGGGTTTTCCCGGAAATTTCCTGTTCTTCGGATCTGTGTAAAACGCGGCGTAGGTCCGCGCCGCGATCGCGAACGCCCGTTGTTTTTCAAAAAGTTCGCTATCCGGCTCCTCGGCGAGCCCCGCCATGTACTCCTCCAGGGAAACTTCATTGATGATCGCAGGAAGATTGTCGACGAGGATGCATTCGAGCGCGCCTCTGTAGAGTGATTCGAGCGTTTTAAGCGAAGCATCAGCGCAGGAGGCAAGATGGTTGTCCTTCCTGGTCAGACGGATGCGGATGGTGTCGGTACTTTCGGTCTGCCTCGATGAAGGCCGCAATGAGCGAGCGGGCTTACTCCGTTTTCTCTGAATATTCTCTCCGACCGGAGCCTTTGGGACGCGATCGCTGAGGCGCCCCGCACGATTGATTTTCCTGAGAATCGCAGCCGTACGACGAGTCACTTTTTCTTTGACACGCCGGACGGTTGTCGCAATCTTCGCTTTTGCTTTCGTTTTTTTCAGTTGCGGAAACCGAACGGCGGCACTCAGATCGCCGGCGGCCGCGTTTGTCCGGATTTGCCCGAACGCTTCAGAGACGTAGTACCCGGGACAATCGGTCATCACGAGCGCTCTGTGTCCGACGATCGGCTGTAATTGCTTCCCGTGAAAGGTCGCTTTTTTTTGCAGGTCAATATCGTACGTCCTCGCAAGATCGTCAAGGAGCCACTGGAGCGCTTTGATCTGCTCCTGCGTCGGTTGTTCGACGTCGAAATTCCCGAGCATGGCGACGCCGATGGTCCCGATGTTGTTGCAGTACGCGTGTCCGCCGACGACGGTGTCTCCTCCCGCGCGCCCCTGATAGATCTGTCCTTCCTCATCGATCAGATAATGGTACCCGATATCCCCCCACCCGCGATTTTCCGCGTGAAATTGGTAAAGCGCGCGAATGCGCTCCACGGGCGGCCTTTCGTCACCGCCGATCGCGATGGCCGTGTGATGCACGACGAGGAGTTTTACATCTTTCGCATACTGCTGCGGCCACCGCAATCTTTTCCCGCCGGGGCCTTCGCTGACGGTGCGGGTTACTTTGAATTCCTCCGGATAATTTATCTGCGCATCCTCGCAATCGCGAATGCGGTTTTCAGGCGTTTCTTCGCCCTTTCCATTCCCGTTGCCGTTCCCTCTTTCTTCGACAGGAGGATCCTCGACTTCCCCATCGGTAACGTAGAGAAGCGATTCATCGGCGCCCCAGTCCCGCCGTGAAAGAATTTTCGGTTTTACGGAATTTCTCGCCGTGGATACCAGCGTGTAATGCGCAGGTTCCTTCGAGACGCGAATGGGATGGAGTGCGATATCGCGTGTATTTCCCCGGAAACGAAGCGAGCTCACGGGTGCGGGAAAGAGAATCAGATTTGATTCACGGAGAGTGGGATCCTGCTCATTTTCAATACGAAGCGCCTGCCATGGAGTCCAGGAATCCCCGTCCCAACCGCTCACCGAAACAGACGCTTATTCACCCAAAAATCCGACACTCAGGGCATCGATGGGATCAGCGAAAGAGGCGGCACGGAGCTGCTCTGAGAAAGAAAGAAGGGGAACGGCCGCCAGCATCACACTCCGAAGAAGCAAGCGACGCATGAACGGACTATAGCGATCGACGCTCAGGAAAGGACTTCCTCATACCTTCGAATCATGGCCTCGATTCCAAACTTCGCGCGTGTGGTCTTCTTTCCTTCGCGTGAAATGCGTTCACGGACGTCCGGGGACCGCATCGCGGAAACAGCTTCCTTGAGGGCTGAAACGGAATTTGCCTCCACGACGAGAGCATCATGATTCCGTGTCAGATACTCCGCGATGCCGCAGGCATTCGTGACGATGGCGGGAATTCCCGCCGCCATCGCCTCCGCCGCAACGAGACCGAAGGGATCGTGTTCGCGGGAAGGAAGAACGAGTGCATCAATGGAGGCATAGAAATCCAAAATGTCCGGAAGCGATCGATGGAGACGGATGCGCGGCTCACTGAGCCCCTCCCGCCGCGTTATCGTTTCGATGAGGGTGCGGATATATCCTTCTTCCCGCCCGGAACCGACGATGGAAAGCGTGACCTCGGGCATCCTGGAGACTGCTTCGATGAGGAGATCGACGCCTTTGTCCTCCGTGAGACGTGCGACGCAGCCGAGGTGGAGGCCGACACAGGTTTCGGGTTTTGGGTTTTGGGTTTTGGGTTTTTCCAGATCGATCCCGTTTGGAATCGCAATCGTCTTTTGCGGGCTCCATCCCAGATCGATCAAAAGCTTCCGGCTCAATTCTGAGACGCCGATTGTCGTGACCCGTGCGCTCATATCTCGAAGCTTTTTCAACCACGGATTCTTCGTGAGCCACGGGCCGATGCGGTCGTGCTCGATCCAGAGAGTGCGGATGCCGCGCGCGACTGCGGCGGGCGTCAGGAGGATTTTTTCACTGAAACTCAGCATGCAAATAGCGTCGAGACTGGAAAATTGAGAAAGTAAAGCCTCCAGTTGCCGCTGCATGGCCTGTTTTCGCCAGAAGAAACTCAGCGCCGTCCACTTCGACACGGGCGGGGGACCGATACGCAACTCAATGACAGGGAATCCTTCTTCCCGGCAGAGACGGAGAAGTGTTTTACAACTTCCCGCAAAAGCAATCGCATGCCCGCGATCGCGGAGTCCTTTCATCAGGCTCAACGTCTGCACCTCGGCACCGCCGTAAGCGCTTTCGAGGGGAAAACGGGTGAAGAGAATTTTCATAGAGATAGACAAAAGCATTGTAGAGCCGTCCAGCCGGGATGCCTCTACCAAATAGTACCTCTAAGCAGCCTTCGCAATAATTTTCTCCAGCTGCTGAAACACATCGCTCGCGGAGCGGTTGATGGTGTCAATGTTGTGGTCGAAATCCGCCCCCTGTTCCGGGGAACCGATGTGCACGGTGACGAGAAGCGTAGACCCCATCTCCTCGCGGAGGGCGGAAAGCACTGGTCCGGCATCGATCCGCGACAGAACGATGTGAAACCCCTGCCCGATGAGTTCCTGCGCGCAGCTGAGCGCAAGACTCGCCGAAAGTTTTGCTTTCTCGTCCACTGAGAGCGCTTCGAAAAAAGGGAGGCACTCAAGATCCTCCAGCGCGATATGCCGCCACTCAGCGTGTTCCTTCAGAAGCCGCTCGATGAGGACGGCACGGGCGATATCCTTGGCGCCGCTGAGGAGGAGAATCATGAGTGAAGTATACCGCGAAGAACCTCCGAAAGACGGGCACTGCAAAAATTCTCTGGTTTGCTTGACCAGAGGCCAAAAAATGACAACTAAAATAATTCCGCTTGCGTTCAAAAAACCTCTCTGTACAGTTCTGACCACTTTTCTCCGAAAGATTCGATGAATCGAATACAAGACGAAATGGTCGTTCATCTTGAGAGTACCGATGAAGATCTCGGCAGGGATCTCTCAACGAAAGACAGGAATCTTTGGGAAGAATACAGAGGGCATCCGGACAGCACTGATCTTCGGCACAAACTTATTCTTCGATACTTGCACCTTGTCCGCTTTAACGCAGAGCGTATTGCAGCGAGGCTTCCGACGTCTCGCCACATGGGCAAGGAAGATCTTCAGTCTGCAGGGATTTTTGGACTTATGGAGGCCATTGAAGCATTTGATCTTAGTTGCGGTGTGAAATTCGAAACGTATTGCGTTCCAAGAATCCGAGGTGCAATGCTCGACGAACTGCGAGAAACAGACTGGGTGCCCCGCCTGGTACGTTCTCAGACAAGCACGTTGGCGGAAGCGACAAAGGAATTGGATACCCGACTCGGTCGGAAACCGATCAGCAGCGAAATAGCTGCACATATGAATGTTCCGAGGGAAATGGCGTACGGCAAAAACGTCATAAACGTGAGCTCCCCGCTTTCCTTGAATTGGAACGCGATGCAATAGTACAAATGGCAAAAGATCCCATGCCGATAGAAACGGGCCTTGGTAAAAAACGAATCAGCAAACCCCAACTGGCGGCATTGCTTCCTCCGATGGTTCGTGCGCGGGTATCCATTCTACAAACGGGTGTTTTTCTTGAAATTTCGTGCGCCACTCCCGTCGGCACTGTGTCCTTCAATATACGGACCAACCGGCAAGCGTGTTTACGCTGATATTTCTTTTTTCCCATTCATGTACGGCTGCAGTACCTCAGGAATCGATATACTGCCGTTTTCTTTCTGGTGGATCTCCAGGAGCGGGATCAGAATCCGCGGGCTCGCGATGCAGGTGTTATTGAGCGTGTGGACGAATTTCTTTTTGCCATCTTTGTCTTCATATTTGATGCCGAGGCGCCGCGCCTGGAAATCGTGGAACGTGGAACAGCTGTGGGTCTCGCCGTAGGCCTTGCGGCTCGGCATCCAGGTCTCGATGTCGTTTTTGTACACTTGTCCGCGGCCCATGTCGCCCGTGCAGACCGCAACGACGCGGTAGGGGAGCTTCAGCGCCTGCAGCACTTCCTCGGCGTTCTGCAGAAGCTCCGCATGCATTTTCGCGCTGACTTCGGGATCGGCCTCGCAGAGAACCACCTGCTCCACTTTTTGAAATTGATGGATGCGATAGAGTCCTTTGGCATCCTTGCCGTAGGTTCCCGCCTCGCGGCGGAAGCAGTTGCTGATGCCCGCATAGCGCTTCGGAAGATTGGAAAATTCCAGGGTCTCTCCTTGATGGTAACTGGCAACGGACACTTCGGACGTCCCGATGAGCCAGAGCCCGTCGCTCTCCATGGGTCCGCCTTTCTGCTTCTGAACACCCACGGCATAGGCCTGCTCCTCCCCTCCCGGGAAGTAGCTGGTCCCCATCATCGCTTCGTAATTCGCCAGAAGGGGCGGCAAAAACGGTGTGAATCCTTTCTTCTGCAAGTGATCGATGGTGAAGAGAAGCACGGCAAGCTCCAGACGCGCTCCGTCGCCTTTCAAAACATAACTGCGCGATCCCGCGATCTTCACACCGCGAGGAATGTCGATGATGTCCAGTGCCTCACCGAGCGCAATATGATCCTTCGGTTCAAAATCAAACGTCGGTACCTCGCCCCAGGTCCGAAGCTTCACATTTTCCGTGTCATCCTTCCCGACAGGAACGCTGTCGAGAGGAATACTGGGAAGGAACAGCTGCATCTCCTGCCACCCGCTCTCCGTTCGCGTCAGTTCTTCCTCCTTCGCCTCGAGGTTGCGATCCAGTTCCTTCATTTCTTTGATTGCTTCCTCTTTCTCCTTTCCTTTCATGACAGGCACCCGTTTTGAAACGCTGTTTTTCTTCGCGCGCATGTCTTCGACCGCGACGAGAAGATCTTTTCGGAGCTGATCCAGCGCCAGAAATTTCTTGATGTCGACGGCCATGCGCTTTTTCTTTGCGGCGTCCGCGTATGCATCGGGCCGGGCACGGAGATCGTTCAAATCGATCATTGGAGCGCATAATAGCGGAAAATAGCAATGTAGGATACTTCCTGTTATGCAGAGCTCACTTTGTTTCTTTCAGGGGCTCTGCTCAGAAGGACACTCATCTCAGTTCGAATCTGAGCCGACCTTTGGTCTAGTGCTGTTTGAACAATCGTTGTGGCTTGATCAAGCAAGCGCACAATGTCGTCTTCCATTGCGATTCTCTCATCGAGGCTTAGCAGATGTCCGCCCACTTTGACGGAATGTAGCTCAAACGGACGTCGGTATGGAGCATAAAAAGAGACATCCAAATTCGCGTTATCTTTCCTCTCAAAGAGTCGCATATCGAGGGTCGAGGAACCATCTCCCATGATAGTTACCGCAAATTCATTGGAACGAAGTGGCAACTGTCCAAAATGAGGGCAACGGAAGTAAGACTGTGCTGTTTTTAAGAACGCAGTTTTCGCGTCTTCAAGCGTGCGCCGGATGGCACCCTGCGGAGATCCCTCACCGGCAATTATTTGCCTGTCCACAGAGGCCAGAGCTTTCACAGGTGAATGTTCTACCTCAGAGAGTTGGATTGTCAATTTTTTGCAAAAAACGTAAGATAGAAGTGATGCACTTCGCGGACGCCCTTACGGCAAAAATAAAAGAGTCATCACCCGTCTGCGTTGGACTCGATCCCGAACAGAGCGAACTGCCGGAGGGAATCGAAAAATCTGCCGCCGGCGTGAAACGATTTTTGGAAGGAATCATCGATGCCGTCAAAAACACGGCCTCCTGCGTGAAGCCGCAGCTCGCGTACTTTGAAGTCCTCGGCTGGGAGGGGATGAAAGTATTCTGGGAGGTCTGCGCATACGCAAAAAAACAGAACCTGATCGTCATCGCCGACGGGAAACGAAATGACATCGGTACGACGTGCGAGGCATACGCCGAGGCATATCTCCATAAAGATTCTCCCGTCGACGCGCTCACAGTCTCGCCCTATCTCGGATCGGACGGTATCAATCCTTTCATCGAGCGCTGCGCAAAAAACGACAAAGGAATCTTCATCCTCGTGAAGACGAGTAACCCTTCTTCAGGGGAAATCCAGGATCTGCCCGTCGGCGATGAAGTCGT
>JBBTTQ010000071.1:0-1319 GCA_038064175.1 Patescibacteria group bacterium | reverse complement strand
AAGACTGGGCGCCGTCGTTGCCGCCTGCCCGTCCGAAGCTCCGAAGCGAAGGAGCGAAGGAGGGTCAGAACAGCACGCGAAACCGGCAAGCAAGCCGGCTCGAACTGGGCGGTTCGCCAGTCCCAAAATTTTTCCCTTGAAATGGATTACTCATCAAGAAATTGCAATGTGTTCCAATGGACCTGCCACATCGTTTTCTCGTCATTGATTCTCCGACTGAGAATTTCGAGGAGTGTCTGATGATCGACTGAATCGAAGAACTTCTTCACATCGCCACGCCAGAAGTATCCCTGACGATTCCGAGCAAGAAAATCATGGGCTCGTTCGATTGCTCTGAGCAGCCCCTTCTCTTCCCGGCAAGACCAAACATCGTAGACGAAGGTCTTGTCGTAGATTTTGACAAGGTATTCGTAGAGCAACCGATGCACGAAACGATCTTTGATGCTTGCAACAGCAATCTCTCGCTTCTTGGTATCGTTCACGCAAAAGGTACGATAGGAACCGTGACGGTATGTCTGGCTATGAAGTTCTTGATGCAACTCACGAAGATTTTCTTCCAAGTGATAACGGAAGTGTTCCAGTTCTGCAGTGTGCTGTTTTCCGCGTACAAATCGCTGCCAACAATGCCAGAGAGCCGGTAAACTGCAATCAATGGACACGCTTCCTATCATCAACAAGACGTATGACCTCTACAAGCAGATAATCGATATTACGGAACATCTGAACAAGCGATGGCGCTTTTCTTTGGGGAAGAGCATCGAAGACACCGCCCTCAATCTGCTCTCCGAGCTCATCATGGCGAAGAACGCGCCGAAGCCGCTCAAAGCAGGATATCTCATCAGAGCGTGCAGTCGTCAGGAAACCTGTGTGCTCAAATTGCGTTTATGTTTGGAACTGAAACTCGTCAATGAGACGAAGATTTTTCAGGCGCAGTCCACGCTAGAGGAGATAGGACGGATGCTCGGTGGCTGGTTGAAATCAGTGCAAAGCTCATGACCCCCTAGCAGGCCACGCCACGCCCTATTGTCGTTATGGTTGTGGGCATCGTTCTGGTTCACGTTGACGTGATCGCCATTGCGATTGCCATTCAGGGCGTCACCGAATGTATGATGGGATATCTCGGCACTGAACCACGGTCACAACCGCAGTATTCATTGCTCATCCCACTCAACTAAGGGTTCAAGAGCTTCTTAAGTGTTCCTTCAGGCCTCTTTTGATATGCAAAGCCTGTTGATGAAAGACCACTGTGCGGCAGCCTGCTCTAAGGGCTCTAAAAATTTCAACTTGAACAAGTAATTGATTCGTGCTTCCATGGGCAC
>JBBTTQ010000070.1:0-11285 GCA_038064175.1 Patescibacteria group bacterium | reverse complement strand
CGCAGTCCTGTCCTGCACGATGGAATCGAAGAAATCGAAGAGTCCCTCGATGATCATCTCGAAGAACGCCTGAAAGCGACCGGGGATTTCCTTGTAGTGCGTTCGACGGAGCAGCAGTCCCAAACCCAGGAAAAAAAACATCGCCAGCCATGCCATAATGAGCGTATTGCGGATCTCAAAACTACCGAGATGGAAGACGGTTTCGGAAGCCAGGGTGGGAGCATGAACGGAGATAGCCATGACGGAAATGTACAATGGACAATGAAAAATGTACAACGAAGGATTTCCCTATTCTTGCGCGGAAGTGATCTCCCTGAGCTTTCGACGAATGCCGACGGAGGAAAGACTCACGGCGATTGCAAAACCCAGAAGCAAAAAGAGCGGAGAGGTCCCGACGTGCTTATCGATATACGCCCCGCTGAAGCCAAAAAGAACTGCCGGAATCGCAATGATATATCCGAGACTCCAAGCCAGGCGCAGAGCGAGGAGCAGTTGCCGCAAGGTGCCTGGGGATTCGGGCATGGAAGAGGATTGGGGGATCGGAAGAGACAGGTCCTCACGCTTGTTTACACGTTTCCGGAGTCCACGCGCGGAATCCCCCTGCGACTGCGATGCCTCCTCGCCACATGCAACCTCGCAAGCTCGCGCTCGAGAATGGCACTGGCCTCCGCGAACCCTTCGACGTCATTCTGTTTTTCCTTCATCAGGGCTTCGGCGGCCTTCTTCGCTTTTTCAATAGTCTCTTCCTCAAGTTCCGCAGCGCGGTCGGCGGTATCCGTCAAAATACGGATGGTCGATCCCTCCACTTCGATCACTCCCCGTGACACGGCAAACAGTTGCTCATCGCTCCCCTTTCGCACGAGCACGCTTCCCGCCGCGACAATGCTGATCAAAGGAATATGATGCGGCAGGATCGTGATCTCGCCCTGTGGCGTCGGGAGCGACACGGAGTCGGCGTCGCCCTGGAAGACGACTCTTTCCGGTGTGATGATCTCAAGGTGAAGCATGGGAAAATTATGAATGTTCGGATCGGATGTACCATTCAAGCGCCTGTGCTTCTGTGCGCATGTCAATCATGCGGTAGTCCGGTACTGCAACGCCGATCTTCGATGTGTAGAGAGGTTGAGCCGAAGCGACCATGCTCTGTGGCAGTTTTTCCCCATATCGATCCGGATGAATACTGAGTCCGTGGAGCAGCGGCGTAGCATACTTGTCCGCCTGACGGATCATCATCCCGGCAATGACAGGCCCCTCTGCAAGCTCTTTCTCAGCCAGTCGCGTATCTTCCAGATCGCATCCGTGACGAGACCCGCTCGCTTCCCAGTATCGATATGCAAGGCTATCAATGGCTTGATGATCAGGCGCATACCCCGGAGGTTCTCTGCGAATGATGAACCCGGCAAGGTAGCGGTTCAACGAAAGGATCGAGTCAAACTTCTTCGGATCCCATTGCCCGGCCCCCGTCATGCACTCAAAGAAAATCCTCCGGAGTATTCTGCTGTGCGCATCAACACGCTCCATCGTAGCGGGAGTTCCGCGCAGGAGCTCGCCTTTCCAGCGATCACCGTCCGGCTTCCATGCCTGGGCCCGTGGTGACTCAGACGTTGCCATCATGCGATCGTGATATCGTCGATGCCTCCTTTCATATAGAACTCCTGTTCGGGAACATGATCAAGATCGCCCTCGAGGATGGCCTTGAATGAGCGGACGGTGTCCTTGCGGGAGACGAACCTGCCCGGAAATCCTGTGAAGACCTCTGCGACAAAGAACGGTTGCGAGAGGAACTTCTGAATCTTGCGCGCGCGCTGGACGGTCTTTTTGTCCTCTTCCGAGAGCTCTTCCATGCCGAGGATCGCAATGATGTCCTGCAGTTCCTTGTACCGTTGCAGCACTTTCTGCACGGAACGCGCCGTGTCGTAGTGCTCTTGTCCGACGACGGAAGCCGAGAGGATGGTCGACGTGGATTCGAGCGGATCGACCGCGGGGTAGATACCGAGTTCGGCGAGGCTGCGCGTAAGAACGATCGTGCTGTCCAGGTGTCCGAAGGTCGTGGCGGGCGCGGGATCGGTAAAGTCATCGGCGGGAACGTACACGGCCTGCACGGACGTGATGGATCCGTTTTTGGTCGACGTGATACGTTCCTGCACCTGTCCCATTTCGCTCGCGAGCGTGGGCTGGTACCCGACAGCGGACGGAATACGACCGAGGAGCGCGGAAAGTTCTGACCCCGCCTGCGTGAAGCGGAAGATGTTATCGATGAAGAGGAGCACGTCGCGGTTCTCCTCGTCGCGGAAATATTCGGCCATGGAAAGCCCGGAAAGAACGACTCTCAGGCGCGGCCCCGGAGGCTCGTTCATCTGCCCGAACACGAGCGCGGTCTTCTCGAGCACCCCTGATTCCTTCATTTCGTAGTAGAGGTCGTTTCCCTCGCGCGACCGCTCCCCCACTCCGGCGAAGACGGAGAATCCGCCGTGCTCGGAAGCGACCGAGTGAATGAGCTCTTTCACGACGACGGTTTTTCCCACGCCCGCCCCGCCGAAGAGCCCGACCTTTCCTCCTTTGAGGATGGGACAGATGAGATCAATGACTTTGATGCCGGTTTCGAGGATCTCCGTCTGCGTCGATTGATCCGCAAAGGACGGCGCCGGACGATGGATGGGATACATCTTCGCCGTTGTCACCGTCGGCATGCCATCCAGGGGATTCCCGAGAACGTCGAACATGCGTCCGAGCGTCTCCGGCCCGACCGGCACGGAAATGGGTTTACCCGTGTTATCGACAGAGACGCCGCGCTGGAGTCCGTCCGTCGCGCCCATGGCGACCGCCCGGACTACTCCGCCATCCAGATGCTGCTGCACCTCGAGCGTCAACTCTTCCCCGTTGATCTTCGTCTTGAGCGCCGCGAAGAGCGGCGGAAGATCATCTTTTGGAAACACGCAGTCCACGACTGCGCCGACGACCTGGGAAACGGTACCGGGCATACGACGAGGGTTAGGGTTAGGGTCAGGGCTGGGATTCGAATGCGCAGAGTATCCTACGCGACTGGGCAAAAGATGCAAAGCCTCTTAGACCTCAATTACTTTCCCGGCGCAGGTTGATTACCTGAGCCATCCGGCTTGCGATGTCTATGCCGGACGAATTCGATGATTCCCGGGAGAATGGAAAGGAAAATAATCGCGATGATCACCGTTTCGAAATGCTCCTGCACGATGGGGATGGTTCCGAAGAAGTAGCCGCCCCCGACGAAGAGCGTGACCCAGAGGATGCCTCCCACCACGTTATAGAGGAAGAACTTCCGGTAGTTCATGGCGCCGACGCCCGCAACGAACGGCGCGAAGGTGCGGATGATGGGGATAAAGCGGGCGAGGATGATGGTTTTTCCCCCATGCTTCTCGTAGAACCGCTCCGTGCGCATCAGATATTCATGTTTGAAGAGAGGGTTTCGGATGCCAAACGCTCTGGCCCCGATCATTTTTCCCATCCAGTAATTGACCGAGTCCCCAAGAATCGCCGCAAGGAGCAGGAGAACAGAGGACGTGCCGATGTGGAGAGACCCCCCCGCTGCGAAGGCACCGACGGCGAAGAGGAGGCTGTCACCGGGAAGAAACGGCGTTACGACGAAGCCCGTCTCCGCAAAGACGATGAGGAAAAGAATCAGATACGTGTACAGACCGAACTGCGTGATGATGGCAGCAAGATGTTCATCCAAATGAATGAACAGGTCGATGAATTGCTGGAGAAAATCCATAAGACGTTGCTGGTTGCTGGTTCGCTCGCTGCTCGTTCTGATCATTCAATTAGTAACCAGTAACGACCGAACAAGCAACGAATCTAACACAAAAACATCATCTCAATAATTCCAAAGCTTTTAACATTTGTTCATCGCGATCTCCTTCCGGAACGACGAAGTCCGGTTCGATACCGACCTGGTCGATCTTGCGGCCACTCGGCGTCAGCCACTCGGCAACCGTCATCTTGAGGCTGGAGCCATCGGTGAACTGCAGGACCTGCTGCACGGTGCCTTTGCCGAAGGTTTTTTCGCCCACGATGGTGGCGCGTTTGGCGTCCTGCAGCGCTCCCGCGACAATTTCCGACGCGCTCGCGGAGCCTTTGTTCACGAGCACCACCACGGGAACGGACGGAAGAATCGTCGGCGAGTCGGTGGTGACTTCCTGCGAGTTTTTGTCGGGCGACGTGATCCCAGCAACGGCGCTCCCTTCGGCCAGGAAGTTACTGACGACGATATCCGCCGCGTGCAGGAGTCCGCCCGGGTTGTTGCGGAGATCGAGGACGATCCCCCTCGGGTTCTTCTTCTGAATGTCCGCCATGAGCGACCGGAGATCTCTCTCGGTGATCTGTCCGAACTGGTGGAGCTTCACGACTGCGATATCCCCCTGAAAGGAAATTTCGATTTCCGGGACCTTGACGGTGTCGCGAACGACGGTGATCACGGTCTCGCCGCCATTCCTGCGGATCGTGAGCGTCACCGACGAACCCTTCGGCCCGCGCACCTTGTTCACAGCGTCCTCGAAGCTGAGGCCGCTCAAGCTTTCACCGTTGGCCTTGAGGATTTCATCTCCGGGCAGGAGCCCCGCTTTTTCGGCGGGCGAGCCCTTGAGGGGGCTCACGATGATGAGCACACCGCCCTTCTGCTCCACCTGCGCACCGATCCCGCTGACTTCGCCTTCGATCCTCGACAGGAAACTCTTGTTTGAGGACGGCCGCATGAAGACGGTGTAAGGATCATTGAGACTCTGCACGAGACCCTCGGCAGCCTTGTAGGCGGCTTCATCCGGATTGATCTTGTTCTGGTAGAGGTACTGCTCACGCAAGAGCGACCAGATGGTCGTGAGAATGCTGTCCTTCGGCAGAGACCTCTCCTTCGTTTTTAGCTGAACCCGGATCGTCGGTGTGCCGGACATTTCATCGATGTCGGCGGGGGGAGCCTTTTGCACGCGCTTGAGAAGCAGGGTGGATTCACGGACGGTCAGTGGACGGGCAACTCCGAAGATCTTCGGACGGTACGGTTTCATCCATTGCCGATCCATCGCCATCTGCACGGCCTTCGCATACGGCGAACCCGCGGGCACATCGCTGAATGTTCCGGCCCTGACAGCGATGGAACCTCCGAGCGACTGCAACTTCATGAGAACCGAGATGGCCTCGCCGCGGGTGATCACCTGCTCATGGTCAATGGCGGATCCGAATATTTTCAGCGCTCCCCTCTTATGCGCGGCGCCGATGTACGGAATGAGCGCTTTCGGAAGACGCTCCGTCGGCTCCTCCACATCGTCATCCAATGGAATTTTCATAGCCTTCACGGCGTTGCGGATGAAATCGCCGCGCGAAATATTCGTCTCCGCGGCGAATGCGGGAGCGCATGGGACGAGAATCAACGTGACGATCGTCGCGCATAAAACGCTCGAGAAAGAGCGGACAGAGAACGGGCGAACCATGAAAAAAACAAGAAAGAAATGAAATGTCCTTGCCTTGGTTCTGAGCGGACTAAACCGTCTTAGAGCGAAAGACGAAGACTGACCTGTCCGCCTTCGCCCCGCTTCGCGGGGCTACAGCGGAAGTCGCGATGAGTTTAGAGAACCTCTTCCTGCGTGACAAATATATCCGTGGAAATGATACGACCGCGCATTTTTATGTTTGCCTTGCGGAGAAGCAGTGATGTGAGCAGCCAAAATCCACCGACGACGTAGAGAAGCGCCGGCACGAGCAGAATACTGAACGCATGGAGAAATGATTTCTCAGGGCTGTCGAGCAGATCTCCGAACGTCCGGGGATTCCCGGGGAGAACATCGGGCAGCGTCACGAGGAAATTCGAGAGTGCGTGGAGGAAAATGGCAAAGAGGAACCCGCCGGCGATCATCTCCGCTTTGTACACGGAAACGATTTTGATGCGGAGAAGCTTGCTGAGTGCTCCTGCGAAGATCGGCTCCCTCCCCCGCTCCTTCATCTCCCGGAGCTCAGGATCCGCAAAGAGCGCGCGGCCGAGGAAGTATCCGAGCAGTCCGGTCGAGACGATGTGCACCATGGTCGTTAAGATGGATCTCCCGACGACGTTTCCGAAAAAACCGTAGACGTCGCGCTCCGGAGCCATCAGATACTCCGAAACGAACGAGGGAAAGTATGTCTGGTTTGCGATGTTCTCCGCGAAGGAAAAGCCGATGGCGGTAATCACGGCCAGCTGAATGACGTCATCCACGGAGGTGAATGCGCCTTGCCCGCTTTTCTTCAAAACCCAGTACTTGCTGCATTCCTCGATGAGGCCGACGAGCACAAACGAGAGAAAGACGGTGAGCAGCGTCTGGTGGAGGTCCGGGAGGGTTCCCGCATGCAATGAAACAAATTGTTCTGTCATCCGGCCGAAATTGAGCGGCGTGACCTTGAAGAAGAAAAAATTGAGCTCCGCGCCGCGTCGCACAAGCGCGTCATAGAAAAGAATCGGCGCGGTCGAGAGCATGCCGGCAAAGAAGAGCAGCAGCACCAGGCTGAGTCGTTCGCGCTGGTACGTGCGGAAGAGCAGGCACCAGACGATGGCGGGGATCAATGCGACAGCGATCGCGATCGCATGCACGAGTCTCTCGTGCGATGTCTCCTGCCAGAGGATATGGAGAGCCACCCAAAAAACGAATGCCCCGAGAACCGCGGCCTTCGTCTCTGCCTCCCATGGACCGAAGAGCAGTTTCCATGCAAACAGCAGAAGAACGATGCCGAACGCCAGCGCAAACCCGCTCTGCGCTCCAGGCGCGAGGAGCGTCTTCGAAAACGTGATGAATCCGACCGAGAGCAGCGTGCCGAGGATGCACGCGAAGAGGTAATGCGCGTTTCTGTGCTTCACGCGCTGCGTCAGATCCCACATCGCGAGGAGCCCGACCGCGAGCAGGACGACGGCGGTCTTCGTTAGGGAGAACTCGATTTGGTAAATAAATTCAAACATTTCATGCTATTATATCACATATTTTGCTCTAACAGAAGCCATTCCAAGGGCTTCCGGCAGAGACTTTGACGATGATTTCATCGTGGCGCGGGCGTCCCACCCGTGGTCATTGGGGCTTCCAAGCCTGCAAACGCACAAACCAAACGCACACGGCCAAGATGGCCGTGCCACTGCTCTTCTGCTATGCTCTCCGCCAATGCCAGCTGCTTCTCTCGATCTTTTGGTGTCCCTCTGCAAACGCCGCGGTTTCATCTTCCCCGGCTCCGATATCTACGGCGGCCTCGCGAATACGTGGGATTACGGACCGCTCGGCGTCGAACTCAAGAACAACGTGAAGCGCGAGTGGTGGAAGACCTTCGTGAAGAAGCGTCCGGACATGGTGGGGCTCGATGCCTCCATCCTGATGAATCCAAAAGTGTGGGAAGCCAGCGGACACGTGAACTCATTTGCCGATCCTCTCGTCGACTGTAAAAAGTGCAAGCAGCGTTTTCGCGGCGATAAATTGCTCGAGGAGAAGCTGGGCGTCGAGGCAGCCGCGATTCTGAAACTGGAGCAGGTGCAAAAAATGCTCATGGCGGAGAATATCCCCTGCCCCGCCTGCGGAAAGGTGAACTGGACGGAAGCGAAGCGCTTTAACCTCATGTTTAAAACGCATCAGGGCGTCGTCGAGGAGGAAGCCGCACTCGTCTACCTCCGTCCCGAAACCGCGCAGGGCATCTTCGTGAACTTCAAAAATATTCTCGATACGACGAGGCTCCGGCTCCCCTTCGGGGTCGGGCAAATCGGCAAAGCGTTCCGAAACGAGATCACGCCGGGGAACTTCACCTTCCGCACCAGAGAGTTCGAACAGATGGAAATCGAGTATTTCGTCGATCCCTCGGACGACAAGAAAAGGATTTTTGAATCCTGGAAGGACACGGTCTGGAACTGGTATACGGACCTCGGAATCAGTGACAAGAAGCTTCGCGTCCGCGAGCACAGCCGTGACGAACTCAGTCACTACAGTTCCCGAACGATCGACATCGAATACGAATTCCCATGGGGCTTTGGCGAACTCTTCGGACTCGCAGACAGAGGGGACTTTGATTTGAAACAACATGAAACATTCAGCGGCCAGGACCTCAAGTACACGGATCCCGACGACCCGACGAAGAAATTCATCCCGCACGTCATCGAACCGAGCTTCGGCTGCGATCGCACGGTTTTGACCTTCCTGCTCGAAGCCTATGCGGAAGAGCCCTTGCCGAATGGCGAGTCCCGGACGGTGATGAAATTCGATAAGCGCCTGGCGCCGATCGACGTCGCGATTCTGCCGCTCTCAAAAAAGGAACATCTCATCCGAAAGGCCGAAGAGTTGTACAATTTCATTGTTCATGAAACGGATCTCACGGTCGATTTCGACGTCACCGGGTCGATCGGCAAGCGCTACCGCCGTCAGGACGAGATCGGCACTCCGCTCTGCGTCACGGTCGACTTCGGGACGCTCGGGGAAGACGAGAAACAGGGCGAAAAAGACACGGTGACGATCCGCGACCGGGATACATTGAAGCAGGAGCGGGTGGAGACTAAGAATCTCGCCGGAATGCTTCGCTAACGTTACCCGCGCGGGTTGCCTATCCGCGCGTTCTGCGGAAACGGCTCTTTCAAAAATTCCGTGAAGGGATAGAATGTTCTCCCTATGCCCCAAGATACCGGAGACGACAGACACGAGGAATACGACGATGCGCGCGTGTCGCTCTTCGCGGCTTTGGAAGATGCAGTGGGAGAGAACACACCGGAAGTGTCGGCATTCCAGCCGCAGGCCCTGAACCTGAAACTGACGGGGGACGTTTTTCATCCTCCGCGAGGTCTTCTGGCCAAACTCGTGAAGCGCTCTGTTGAGACGGGTCGTCAGACACTTCTCCGGAAGGAGACTCATGTCCGATTCCGGGAAAACGTTGTTCGCGCCGCCCTTCTTAAAATTTCGGAGGAGAACCGAAACGCGATCGCATCGACGCTGATACAACCGTTCCTCTCTATCCTGGTGAGGGTCGAGGAAGGATGCCAGGAACTGGAACAGGGAGCCAGGCGGACATCATCGCCTATGGAGCATCGGCGAAGAGATATCCATCGATGGCTGGAGCAAATTATTCGTGGCGACCTCAAGAATGCGTTTGCCGGTGAGCGCTGTCCGCCTCTGATGCTGCGGAAACCGCGGCCTCCAGCACGAACCCCGGAAATGCAGAGAGGATTCTCGGGACTGCTTCAGGATTGGCAGGCAAGGATTGAACGTGATGATCCAGCGGCCGATTCTTTTCTGGATGGAATTCATCCTGAAGACGTCAGGATCACATTGGACTCTATGAACTCCCGAAACGACCTGGCCGCAGTGAAGCTTCGAATCTCGGCGGAACATATTGCACGGACCAAGACTCCCTGTCTCACCCATTCCAAACGTCACCATGTGGAACCACTGATCGGTTTTGATCTTTTTGAAAAACAGGTTCGCGCGTCTCTCCGGAAAAAGCTCGACGCCGGATCCTTGAGGGAGCAAGTGATCGACAAAGCATACCTGAAGAAAAATGACGGTGATCACGGCTCGTGGAGCGCGTCGCTCATCAATGCACTGCTAACCTCGGAGCGCTCTGCCATCGCGGAGTATGTCCTTGCGACAGAAACCCGCAGGCTGGAGTGGCTCAGTGGCGTCGCGACGGCGGATCAGGAAGGGGACGCTTTTGACTTCCTCGACCTGGAGCATCAATGCAGCATCATCCGTGATGGAAGAATCGCCGAATGAAGCTCTCCTTGCAAATTCATAAATTTTAATGTATAATGTACCTCATATGATCAACAAACATACACACAACCCCCTTGAGCACGATGAGCATCCGCACAGGAGATCATCTCATTCTGTGGATCATCAAAGAATTCACCGCCTTGAAAAAGAGCACAGAGACCGCGTGGAAGCTCTCGATCTCCCGACAATGGAAGAAACGCACGACAGCGGTCGTGATATCCCCGAATCGCATTCCTTGGCCGCGCACGCTCCAATCCATTCTCCGCCACAGATGGAAACGCTCCTGCCACGCATGCACATCCCCGAGCATCTTCGTCGAACAGAGACGAGTGTTCCCGCAGGAATGGGAAAAGCGGCCATCGGCGCCGCTGGAGTTGCAAGCATGGCCGGAAACGTTGTGGGAGGCGCACTGACGACGGGCGCTACGGCAATTCTTCCGAGACTGGCTGCGTACGGGGGAGTAAGCACGCTTACGGGCCCCGGGCTTATGGTCGCTCCCATCGCAGGAGCAACTGCCGGATATTTCGTCGGTAAAAAACTGAATCACCCTGCGCTCGGCGCACTCGCTGGCGGAGGAATCGCGTCCTCGGGAGCGAGCATACTTCTCGGAGGCAGCGTGGTCGGAACGCTCTCGGGACTCGGGGCAGCGGCTGCGATCGGCGCGGGAGCCTACGGTCTCTATCGGCTCGGCAGATACATCGTGCATCAAATCGAGCGACCGTAACTTTGAGCAAATAATGTATTCAATTCATGCAGCTTGCTGATCCTTGCAAAGCGGGCTTCTTCGCGGTATAAAAGCTCCATCCCACGTTTGACTGATCGTGCGGTCCTGATTCCCGCAGGAATCACCCCGAGCGAAGCCCGAAGGGCTGAGCCGAGGAGTGTATCCCTCTCGGAAGATCCTCCGCCCCGAAACGAGAAGACGTCGAACGATTGCCTCAAGGATTTTTTTACCACTCATATTCAGGCCAGGATTATGAAAATCCTAGCCCTATCCCTAACCCTCTCGTCATGCCCATTCCGTCCGAGAAAGAACTCATCGCCGCCGCCTGCCACTTCGGTCACCGCAAAGAGAAGTGGAACCCCAAGATGAAGCCGCATCTCTACGGCGTTCGCCGCGGCATCCATATCTTCGATCTCACTCAGACGAAGAACCATCTGGAGCAGGTCTGCGGGGCTCTGAAAAAATTGCAGGATGAAGGGAAGACCATCCTCTTCGTTTCGACGAAGCAGCAGAGTATCCCTCTGATTGAGCACCTCGCGATTTCCCTGAACCAGCCGATGGTGACGAAGAAGTGGATCCCGGGACTCCTCACGAATTGGGGCACGCTGAAGAGGAGACTCAAGTACTACCTCGACCTTGAACACAGCTTCCAGACTGGGGAAGTCGAGAAGTACACGAAGAAGGAGCAGACAGAACTCCGGAAGAAACTCGCGAAGTTGGACACCGCGCTCGCCGGTGTGAAGAAAATGACGGGCATTCCGGACGCCGTCTTCGTGCTCGATGCCATCCCGCCTAAACCGCCACTGCCTGCGCCATAAGCAGTAATTCTCACATAA
>JBBTTQ010000069.1:0-9234 GCA_038064175.1 Patescibacteria group bacterium | reverse complement strand
ATATCGCGCGCGCGCAGCGCATCCCAGAGCGGACGCAGTTCGCCGTTCGTCTGCATGAGGACGGCAATTTCCTGTGGCGCCACGCCCTCCCGGAGACGATCTTCGATCAGATCGGCAATGAGCCAGCTCTCCGCCTCGTCACTGGCAGCATGGAAGAGAACGGGAATATTCCCGGCTTCTCCGGAGGCGGATGTCATCGTTTTATCCAAATCCTTGATCCTGCCGACGAGTCGCTCGGTATTTTTTTCGATCAGTGACCCTGCGGCGTCGAGTATCGCCTGCGTGCAGCGATAACTCGTGGTGAGCACGATGACGGGCGCAGAGGGAAATCGCTTATGAAACGAAAGGATATTCTGGAGATTGGCGCCCTGGAAACGATAGATGGCCTGATCGTCATCACCGACCACGAAGAAATTCGGGTTGTCTTCCGGACTGCGCGGGGTCGTGAGCAATTCCAGCAATCGGTACTGCGCGCCGTTCGTATCCTGAAATTCATCCACGAGAATGTATTGATAGCGCTCCTGAAGTCCGGCAAGCAGCCAGTCTTCTTCCTCAAGAGCTTTGAGAACGACTAAAATCATATCCTCGTAGTCATAGCGTCCCGTTTCGCGGAGCAATTCCTCGTACTTCAAAAATATCCGTACGAAATCCCGGAACTTGACGGCAGCCAGAAGATTCTTCTCATGCGCCTTCGTGCCCGGCTTGCTCTCTTCCGCCTTCAGCAGATCGAATGCGTCACAGATGGAATGGAGGAATGCTCTGTCCGTCTTTCCTTCACGCTTGAGGAGGCTGATGCCCTCCAAAATCGCTTTCGTGCGGTCATGGGGATATTTCTTGTTCACCAGTTGCAGATCTGGTAAAAGTTGATCAATTATTTTATTCAATCCTCGGTATCGCTCGACGTCGCTGATTTGCTCACGCAGAGCCCAGTCCTCAAAGAGAATGGGATGTGACGCGATGATATCGTTACAAAATCCGTGGATCGTACTGACCGTAACGCCGTACGCACCGGGACCGATGAGACTCCTGAGCCGATCGCGCATGGCGGTGGCTCCGCTCGTGGAAAACGTCAGGCAGAGAATGTTCGCCGGCTTCGCCTGCGTTTTTAGGAGAATCTGAGCGACGCGCAGAGCGGTAACCTGGGTTTTCCCCGTGCCCGGACCTGCAACGACCATCACGGGGCCTTCGATGGTTTCGACGGCTTTTCTCTGCTCCGCATTCAGCCCTGCAACAGCTTCATCGAAAGCGGAATGCCGCCGGTCGATTACCCGTGTCTTTTTGGGCGGAATCTTTTTGGCTGTTATGGAAGCCGACTTGAGCATGATCGAATCCTAGCATGCTTTGGGAAGGTGTAGCATCGAGATCTCTGCTTTCACTGCACGCCCATAGGAGAAAGTCGCTCCTACGCGTGCGAATGAAGAATTCGAATAAAATGAATCATTTTTCATTTAGCGCAAGATCAGTTGATTTTTTGCAGTGCTACAATTTTGGCAATTCTTCCCCTTTCCTCCCCTTTATGTTCAAAGACAAATGCACCGTCTGCGGGACCGTCTGCGTTCTCGTTGTCATCGGCGCCCTCAACTGGGGCCTCGTCGGCCTCGGCGGTTTCCTCGGTCGCGACTTGAACGTCGTGAACATGCTCCTCGGCGCCTGGCCGTACGTCGAGTGGATCGTCTATATCCTCATCGGTCTCGCCGGAGTCATGATGATCTTCAGCAGCAAGTGCCCGTGTAATCATAAGAAAGACGAGAGAGACCGGAAAGTCACAGAAGAGTAAATCTCCTCTGTGTCTTCCGTTTCCTTAAGTTCCAAATGCATCCACCTCCTTGATCTCATACGCGCAGTGATCGCATTTCCGAATGGTGTGGCCTTCCTGAATGATATCGACGAGGGTGCCTTTGCGGCATTCAGGACAGAGTTTGCCCTGAGCGAAAATATGCACCGGCGAGAAACCAATCCTTTTCGGGGCTCCGCCGTGCTCGCGGATGGTGAGCGAACGCGGGTGGTCGCGCATCTTCTGGAGTACTTTGGCTTCGATCTGACGGATGCGCTCGCGCGTGACGCCAAATTCCTTGCCAACTTCCTCGAGCGTGTGGCCGATGCCGTCCCGGAGTCCGAAACGCATCTCGATAATTTTGCGTTCGCGGGGCGTCAGGAATTCAAGCATCGCATGCACGTTCTCTTTGCGGAGCTGGCGGTTCGTTGCCTCAAACGGGTTCACCGCCTCCTCGTCCTCGATGAAATCGCCGAGCTTTGAGTCCTCTTCGGATCCGACCGGAGACTCGAGCGAGATGATGTCCTGGCTGATTTTCTGGATATGCGCCACTTTCTTGATATCCATCTCCATTTCGACGGCGAGTTCCTCGAGCGTCGGCTCACGTCCGAGTTCCTGCACCAAACGACGCTGGGTGTGCGTCAATTTGTTGATGGTCTCGACCATGTGCACCGGAATGCGGATGGTACGTGCCTGGTCGGCGATGGCGCGCGTAATGGCCTGACGGATCCACCAGGTAGCGTACGTGCTGAATTTGAATCCGCGTTCCGGATCGAACTTTTCGACAGCGCGAAAGAGGCCGATGTTGCCCTCCTGGATGAGATCGAGGAAGGAAAGACCGCGGCCGATGTACTTCTTCGCGATGGAGACAACGAGGCGCAGGTTGGCCTCCGCCAGCTGCTGCTTCGCCGCGGCGTCGCCCTTGAGAATGCGGCGTGCGAGCTCCACTTCTTTGCGTCCGTCGATCAAAGGCACGCGACCGATCTCGGACAGGTACATGCGCACGGAATCATTCGAAATTTCGAGCAGATCCACTTCGCGTTCCCGGCGGCGTTTCTTCCTTTCTTCCTCGCTTAAATCCTTGTCGCTGTCGACGGCGATGCCGGCCATCGCGATCATCTTCATCGTCTCGTCATCCTCCTCTTTATCAAGCGTCTCGACTTTTTCGCCTTCATCGGTCTCCGCGTCATCATCCGTGTCGCCGGAATCCGCACCGTCATCCGCCGCAGCGATCTCCGTGAGGTCCTCCGTCGGCTCCGGGATGGCGAGCGCACTCTTGCCCCGTTTCTCCCAGATGAGAGCGTCCTTCACGTCGATCACCTGGATACCGAGATCGACGAAGAGCATGTAAATTTCGTCGAGCATGTCGACGTTCTCCTCGGCATTGGGAATGGCTGCGATAATTTCCTGGTGTGTGACGTACCGCTGCTCCCGTCCTTTCTTGATCAAGTGCTTCACCTGCTCAGGAAAACGCTTGAGGTCGTCATCAGTCGGCTGTGCTATGAATTTTCGTGGATGAGATGCCATAGAGACAGGAATGATAATAGGCGAAAACAGGCTTGCGCCTACGTCGGGGACAGGGTACTCATGGATGACGAGTATGGGAAGTGGAAATAACGGAAAGAAGTGCCTTGTTCATCTCGCCATCTTCGCAAGCTTCAGGATCTGCTGGTACTGCGTCGAAAGTTGCGCTTCCTCCGCGAGCCTGCCGCCCTTCTTCGCATCGATGAGTTTTTGACTCAGTTCGCGTTGCTTCGTCCGAAGTTGATCTCTGTTTGCGGCCTGGATATTTTTCCGAATCTCGCGTGCGGCAAGTCCTTCCGACCAGTCCGAAAATCCATGATGTTCGCAGAAGAGTTCGAGAATCCCGGCGCGCTCGAGATCCTCCTTGGATAACTCCAGGCGTTCGGATGAAGTTTTTTCTCCCGCGGGAATTTTTTTGAGAGCCGCAAACAGGTTCGCGGCAAATCCTTCCTCGGGAGGGATCAGTTCGGAAAGCAGCAAATGAAATGCCGGGTGCAGAAGCAACAAACCGAGGGTTATTTCAACGGAGGAAAACAGTGAGAAAGAATCTTTCGCCGCGCTTTGCTCGGGAATTTTTATGTGAAGTTGTGCCTGCACTGCGCGTAGATCATCCTGAAGAGCAGACTCCGTCGTTCCAAACGTCGCTGCTGTTTTCGCGAGGTACTCCGTGCGTTCGACGGCCATGGGGAGCGCGGAGAGGAGTCCAAGAATTCTTAGAAGAGACTGTCGTCGGATCACCGGTAAACGGAGATCCAGCTGTCGAATCTGATCCAAAACGGATTCGAGGTAGGGCTTCGGCCCCGTCGAAAGCAGAGTTTGGAGCAAGGTTGGATCGGCATGGGCGGTCTCATCCGGATCCTTATGCGGCAATGTCACGGAAAGCACCTGCATGCCCTGCGCGGAAAGAGCGGCAAAGGCTCGCTCGGCCGCCTCCTGTCCGGCTCTGTCCTGATCCAGACAGAGCACAGCGCTCTCGGCATTCCGCTTTAGCAGCGTGACATGCTGATCGGTAAGAGCCGTGCCACTCACGGCGACGGCGTTTGTGACGCCGACGCGATGACATGCGAGCACGTCAAAATATCCTTCGACGAGAACCACCTGCTTTGTGGAGCGAATCGCCTCTTTGGCGTGGTGCAAACCATAGAGCACATTCGATTTGTGATAGAGAATCCCTTCCGAAGAATTCACGTACTTCGCATCGTCGCTGCCGAGTGTCCTGCCTCCGAAGCCGACGATATTTCCCTGATGATCATGGATGGGAAACATCAAGCGATTGCGGAAGCGGTCGTAGATGCGCTCTTCCCGGAGATCCTTCTGGATTCCGAGTCCCGCTGCGACGATTTCCTTCCGGCTGAATCCGAGCTTCAGGAGCGCATCGTATGTGGCGGAGAACGAATCGGGCGCGAAGCCAAGCTCGAACTGGTTTCTCAGAGCATCGTCCACTTCCCTCTTCTTCAGATACTCCTCGGCAACATTGGAACTCGTGAGCGTCGTGGAGAAAAAAGCGAGCGCGGCATGGAGACAGGCGCGGATCCGTTCGCGTTCGTCCTTGGGAACCCTTTCGGTCATGTGTTCTTCGATCTTCACTCCGGCACGCTCGGCGAGATCCCGGAGCGCCTGACGGAAATCGCATCCCTCGATCTGCTGGTAGAAGGAAAAAATGTCCCCGCCCTTCTGGCAGGCGAAGCAGTACGCAAGTCCTTTGTCGGGAGAGACGAGCAGACTCGGGCGCTTATCGTTATGAAACGGACAGAGCCCGACGAAACTCCTCCCCTTCTTCTGGAGCGTTACGTACTTTGAAACGAGCTCCTCGATGGGCAAACGGGCCTTAATTTCTGGGACGGCATCCACGGGAAAGGAAGTATAAAGGTCAAAGGGCAAAGTACGAAATACTCTCTTGGTACTTTGCACCTCGCACTTCGCACTTTAAAGAAAATATCCCGGAAACCGGTGCCTCACTCTGCCTTCCTTCGCCATACCGATGCCGAGCGGCAATCCATCATGCGTCAGGATGATATCCCCGCGAAAATCCGGAGAGCACGGTATTTCCTGACCACGGAAAAGGGATGCCATGTCGCTCTCCGGAATCGCATGAATTTTCTTCGTCGCACGGAGTCCCCGGTGGATCACAAGTTCGTGACTCAGGCGCATGCGATCCTCGCGGATACGGCCGAACGGAAGGCCGAGAGCGTAATTTGTAAAGGGAAGGAGGAAAGATGCCGCCTCCGGACTCAGAACGGATATCTGATCTGCTGCCGTAAAAAGAATTTCGCCCTCCTGCAGAAATGACGTTCCGAATTCTTCCGTGAGCCCTGATGCAAAGTAGTCGCGATCACGGCTGGAAAGCGGCCGCTGCAGGAACGCCTGCAGCTTCAGAGGAACGGGGTCGCGTGTCGAAGCCTTCTTTTGGAGGACCGCACAGAAAAACCCCTCCGTATCCAGCCGATGGGGCCACAGTCGCAAAAAAGGTTTCGGAGCAGACGTGAGCTTCAGCTTCTTCTGGAGTTCGATGGAATCTTCTAGGGCAATTTTTATTTCTTCATTATTTATGATTAACCCTGCATCAAGCACAGAAATTTGATCACTAAATTTGTTCAATATTTGCAGGACAAGCTCCTCATTTTCTTCCCACGTCAAGGTACAGGTCGAATACACGATCCGTCCGCCGACTTTGGCCGTGTGAATTGCCGCCTCGAGGAGCTGCAACTGGAGGCCCGCGAGTTTTCTGATCCCCGCATCGTTCATTTTCAGAATCGCGTCACTGTCTTTCCGTGACGTTCCGAGAGCAGTACACGGAGCATCACAGAGCACGCGATCGAATTGTTCTGTCCATTTGGCAAATCCCTGACCCACACGCTTGGTAACGATGGCATTCGTGACGCCGGATCTTTGGAGCGAACTCCTTAGGACCCAGAGTCTCTTTTCCTGCACATCATTGGCGACGACCACACCTTTTCCCTGCATCTTCGACGCAATCTGCGTCGTCTTGCTGCCGGGCGCCGCACAGAGATCCAGAATCTTTTCGCCTGGCTTTGGATCGAGCAATGCCACAGGGAGCATGCTTGCCGCCTCCTGGATGTAGAAATATCCGATCCGGTGCAGGAGATCGCGACCGATCGTCTCATTCTTCGCCGCTTCCACGAAAAATCCTTCGTTGCACCAGGGAACTTGTTCCAGTTTCCACCTGCGTTTATCGGCACGTTCCTTAAAAGCCTGAACGGAAGTCTTCAGCAGGTTGACTCTGAGACTGGGGCGCAGAGGACGTCGACTCGCTTTTTTGAGAGCTTCGCCATCGGTAAAGGCGGCATAGCGATCGAGAGGATCTGTGCGCATATGCTCAAAGAATAGCGGGATTGCGGCCTGTGTATTGATCAAATTTTGTATTCAATACTGAAACTGTGGCAAAAAATTATTCTGAGAGTAGATTACGCACTTATGAAACATCAGCGATCACCGACATGGGGAACTCCGGATCATGAAAAGAGCCTGGCCGAAATCTGGGGAGGAATCGCAGATGACGCGCCGGAAAAACAAGTTGATCCGGCCAGAAAGGAATACTTGCGCGAGTTGATCACGCGCAAGGTCTTGCGAATTATGAAAGCGGCGAAAGAAGCATGTCATAATGCGCTGACGAGAGAGGAGGCACAAAAAATAGAGCACAAGGCTTTTGCAACACAGTGCGTTGATGTTCCTCCGGATGAATTGCTGGCTCAACATGCGATAGAGAACGACGACATTCTTCTGTTGGAAGAAATGGTTCGCACCGTTCGTGCCAATCAGAGTGGGAAACCAATCGTCCGCCCGCGCAAAGCAAGAACATTGAGGGAGATCGTCGAAGAGTATCAAAGCCTCAGTCAATAAAAGCGCGTCTCTCGAGACCCTCGGCCTTGCATTTCATGGAATCCTCTCCAAAAGAGCATTCCTGAGTAAACTGTGTGCTTCCTCCATCGTGAGCGCCGTTCGACCGTCCGAGAAAAGGACTTGCTCGATTTTGGCTGCTGAATAGAGACGATCCCGGAGCGCAAATTGATTCGCGTACAACGCGAGATCATCCATACACGGATCTCCGGGAGACAATTTCATTCCGGGTATGTGCCGCTGCAAATCCAGAAAGACATCGGGTGTGCAATGAAGCGGCATACTTGAATGGAAATTAACTGGCGATGGGAAGTGTGGTTGCGGAAGAAGAAGGACGCGTTGGGCAAACAGCACTCTCTACTTTCATACCGATGGCATCGGCAAAATTTCTGACCGTTGCATTTTTCGGCATGGTCTTCAGGGTTTCTTCTACAGCCGCACAATGCAGAACACGGAGCTTGCGGAGAATAGCCTCCGTCACGAGAACTATCTCAACATGTGCAGCCGAATCGAGTGACCCGAGCAATTCGCTGTCATTCATTTTCTTTCCACCACCGAGGCGACTGTCCAAGCTCCCCATAATTTCATCGGAATACCACGCAGCCGTTCGATTCTCCGCAGAATTCATATTGAAAAACAGCTTCGACCTTTTTTTTGCAGAAAGCAAGATCCTACACCACAAAACTCACGAGTTTTCCGGGGACGTAGATTTCCTTTTTTGGAACAGATGAAAGGTACTTTTGGACGTTTTTAATCTCCTTTGCCTTCAGAAGAATCTCCTCTTTGGAAAGATCGACGGGCACGGTCATATCGCCGCGCACCCTTCCGTTCACCTGGATGACGATCGTCATGGAATCGGATTGCACCAATGTCGGGTCGTACGCAGGCCACGACTGCTCGATGATAAAATCGTTCCCGCCAAGCGTTTCCCAGAGCTCTTCGGCGAGATGCGGAGCCAGAGGCGCCAGCAATAGCGAAAATATTTTAGCGGCCTCTTCGGAAAGACTATGCTGCTTTTCCAGAAAATTCAAAAATTCCATGAGCGCGCTCAAGGCCGTATTGAACCGCATCGCTTCGATGTTCTCCGTGACGCGCTGGATCGTCCGGTGCAGAAACATCGACTCTTCCTGAACACTTTTTTTACTCAGTTTTTTATTCTCCCCGAAGAGGTTCCAGACCCTCTGGACGAACCGATCGATGCCTTTGATGCCGGTGTCGCTCCAATCCCCTCCATCCGTGAAGGGGCCCATGAACATCAGATACATCCGGAAGACATCCGAGCCATGACGCTCGATGAAGGGATCCGGAGAGACGACATTTCCCTTCGATTTGCTCATCTTCGCCCCCTTGTTTGTCACCGTACCTTGATGAACAAGTTTTTTGAACGGTTCTTCATTTGATACGAAGCCAAAATCTTTCAGCGCCATCATCACAAAGCGCGCGTAGATCAAGTGCATGCAGGCGTGCTCCGCGCCACCGATGTACACAGAGACGGGCAGCCATTTCCTCTCGAGCGCAGGATCGATGAAACGTTTCTGATCACCCTCCATCAGGTACCGCAAGTAGTAAAACGATGAACAGACGAATGTATCCATAGTGTCGAACTCCGGCCGCCATCCATGGCCAAAAATCTTCTCCGTCCGCGCGATGAATTCTTTGGATTCCGAGAGGGGCGACTTGCCGGTGGGCTTAAATTCCACGTCCGTCGGCAGCAACCACGGCAGATGCTCCTCCGGGATCGGGTGCGGTTTGTCTTCGGGGTCATACACGATCGGGATCGGCGCTCCCCAGTAGCGCTGGCGACTGACGAGCCAGTCACGGAGACGGTACTGCACCGTCGGTTTCGCGATCTTCATCGTGTTCGTCATAAAGCCGATGATGTCACTGCGCACCTCACCCCACTTACGGCCCTTGAACTTATCCGGCTTTTCCATGATGCCGTTTGGGTCCTTGGCGAAGCAGTATTCCAAATTCTTCACCTTCTTTGCTTCTTTCGGGTCCTCCGGGAACATCACGGGCCTAAGCAGTATGTCGTATTTCTTCGCGAAGGCGAAGTCACGCTCGTCGTGCGCGCTGCA
>JBBTTQ010000068.1:0-4293 GCA_038064175.1 Patescibacteria group bacterium | reverse complement strand
TTCCATTCCCCGCGCGTCAGATGCACCCCCGCAAGGTTATAGAGTGCCTGGATGTGCAGCGGCCGGAGCCCGATTGCCCGCCTCAACACCCTCTCGGCATCATCGAGCCTGCCCTTCCTTCCGTAGGCCGCACCGAGATTCACGAGCGCATCCGGGTACTCGGGTTTTTCTTTCAGCGCCGCTTCGCTCAGTGCGATCGCTTCATCCACTCTCCCTTCATTGAGTGCAACGAACCCGAGATTGTTGAGTGCGACATGCGATGTTGGATAGATCTGGAGCACGGACGCAAAGAGCGTGCCGGTGCTCTGCCAGACATGCGTTTGGTCGAAGGTCTTGATCGACAGGAGCAGGGCGGCCGCAATGAGGATTGCAGGCTCCCATCGCGATTTGTTTTTCAGAATGACCGACAGGATGCCGGCGACAAGAATCACAAGCCCTACGACAGGCAGATAGGCATAGCGGTCCGCGGCCAGCGTGACGTCGCCCGCCTTCGCGTACGCCAAGAAGCTTGGGGCAATGGTGACCGCAAAGAAGAGGAATCCGAGAACGCCCTCAAGCCAGCGCCTGCGCAGCAGCCATACGGCGGCACAAAGAAAGATGACGATGATGATCGAAAGCGCGATGCCGGGATTGGTGAGCGCCAGAGGTGAGGACGCCTCATAGATCGCCGAAAAATGCAGCGGCAGGAAAAATTGCTGCACATAAAATGTAAAACTGCGGAACGCGAGGAGGATTGTCTGAAACGGTGTCAGTAGTGTGAGCGGATCACTGCGTCCTATGATCGCAATGGCGCCGAAGAGCACACTCAGGATCCAGTATGGCCATAGCCGGATGATTGTCTGTCTGAGATTTTTCCCTTCATGCCAATCTATCAAAAGAAGTACGACAGGAAGCGTGATTGCGGTGACTTTGGAGAGGAGCGCGAGCAGGAAAAAGGAAATAGAGGCAATAGAAGAAAGAGAAGCAATAGAGGATCCTCTTTTTCCCGTATTTCCTCTAGTACGTTCGTCATGCATCACAAGCAGCAAAGATCCCAGGAAGAAGAATGTCATGAGGAGTTCTTTCCGGGCGCTCACCCATGAGACGGCCTCCGTCTGGATCGGATGGAGCGCGAAGAGAAGGGCGCCACCGAATGCGATGAGATCATCTTTGAACAATCGTTTGAGGAATGCGAAGGCGAGAATTGCATTCGCGATATGCAGCAGGAGATTGACAAGGTGGAACAAGAACGGCTCCGTTCCCGCGATGGCAGTCTCAACCTGGAATGTCAGGAGTGTCAGCGGGATATTGAGCTCCGGATCGAACGTCCAGAAAATTTTCGAAGAGAACGATCGCACCAGAGGATTTTCCACGATCAGCGCAAAGTCGTCCCAGCGGACGAAGTTGTGACTCAGTACGGGAAAAAAGATGACGAGACATGCAAGGGCCAGGAGTCCCGTAAAAAGGATCGATCTATGTTCTATGACGCGCACGCGGTCATTCTATAGTGGTGGAGCCGCCCACGGGAATTGAACCCGTGACCTACACATTACCATTGTGTTGCTCTACCTCTGAGCTAGGGCGGCTTGGGATTCTGCTTGTTGACGAACCAATTCTATGAGTATATCTCGCAGCTTTCGATTGTTGTAGTAGACCGTGAGGACGCCGTAAAGACTCCTTCTTCGATACGTACCATGAGATACCGAGGGCGTCACTGTTATCTTGTAAAACTGACGCTTGTGAAGCTTAAGTTTTCTTGTCCAGAAGTCCAGTGCCTTTTGAGGATGTATATCATTGAAAAGCTGCAAGCCGAAGCGTAGGTCTTTCCTTTCAATGGCGAAAAATCTGACAAGAAATTCAATAAATTTGTGTAGTAATGCTGGGTCAGTATTACCCAGTCTAACAGATGTTTTGTTGGCTTTTGTCCCTTCACCCCAATACAGCCCGAGTCCCATGCCGAACAACGTGAACTCTTGTGAATTGCATGGTGGACGATACAAGAACGGATCTCCTCGGGGGTGGTGCCATTGATAGATCGCATCGCTGATTGATCTGCGGGAAATATCATGTTTACGGAGCCAGTACTCGATTTTATGAACGGAACATCGGAACTTCTGGGAAATTTGTTTCATTGATTTTCGTTCGACTTGGTACAGCCTTTGAAGAGTTGTTTTTTCCATCACAAAATAAGTATAGCAGTATTTTTATATGGAAGTGCTATTCCAAATTCCACTATAATCCCAATGCCAGTGCCAGAGGAAACGCAGCGGCAGTTGCAATAAAAAACACAATGGATCCGCGCAGAAATCCCTGAAGATGCCCCGCATGCGCGGCTCCTTGCACGGTAAAATAGGCCAGCGGGATCGCGACGAGCGCTGTGTATCGGAAATCCTGCGAACTTGCATAGGGGTAGAAAGCGCGGAAGAGCAGGTGTGCTCCGATCAAGACAAACAATAAAAGGAGAAGGGGAGCAGCGCTTCGCTCACGAAACGTTCGTATGCAACCGAACAGAACGACGGGAAGAAGAAAGAAGGCGATGAGGTACAGGAGGATGAGAACGTGCAGACCGGAGAAACTGGTTCCTCCCAGCATCGAGCGGAAGTAATACTCGAAAAATGCATTCCGTGGAAAATCAGAATTGAGCGTGTCGATGACGGGATGCTGGAGGATCGCCCAGGGTCGGAAGCGGAGAAAAGAAACCCACGTCTGTTCGAGGTTCGTGATCTGATGCAGTTGGGGAGCGTTCGCCACGAGATTCGTTTGCTCGATGAAGAAGCGAAGGACGATGAACCATCCTGCGATGGCGAGGAGCAGGAAAGCGCTCTGTGCGGCGAGGACGAGTTTCGTTCGGCTCGAAAAACGTTTGAGCGGAAGAGCGAGTCCGAGGACAGGCAGGAGCAGGACAGCGTTCATCTTTGTGAGAATCCCGAGCGCGACAGCGGCGCTCGCAAGCAGCCAGTTCTTTTGCTCGCTCTTCCTCCAGAAGAGAAGCAGTCTCCAGAATGCGAACATCAGGAAGAACTGAACGAGCACGTCATTGTTGATGCGCGACGAAAAGAAAATGAGACCGGGACACACGGCAAGAAGTCCGACAAAAAACAGTTGTTCCAGCCGTTCACTTTTTGAAAAAACAAGGTGAGCGATGGGCACCGCAATGAGGAACGTGAGAATTGACAGGAGGAGCGAGAGTGCTTGCAGCGTTGTCAGCGCCTCCGCGATCGTAAGGCCGCTCAGGATCCCGAGCTTCGCCCAGAGCAGTTTTGTCCGCTGCAGCGTGTTCATTGCAAAAGCATGGAGAGAGGGCTTTCGATCGTCAAGAACACCCCGCCGCCCATCCCGGAAATTTCCAGAAAATCCTATTCTCCTACTCATACGTATGAGCGAATGAGGATCGGATCACACGCTCAGCGTTTCCGACCAGGATTGCGGAGATTCGTTCCGCATTTTCCGAAGCGCATTTTTAAGAGCATGGAGCGCCAGATGCGCGCACTTCATCCGGCGCGGTCCGACGGGAACGGCAAGGATCGAAAGAATGTCTTTCGATGTCATTTGTTCGATGTGCGTCTCCGGCTTCCCCCCAAGATCATCTGCCAGCATCGACATCGCCGCTTGGCTGATCGCGCAGCCACTCCCATCCCATCCGACATCCCGGATCACGCCGCCGTCAATCGCGAGATCGACTGTGAGGGCATCTCCGCAACTGTGGTTTATTTCCTCCTGGGAAACGGAAGGCTTCTGAAGCCTTTTTTTGCCTCTGGGATGCCGAAAATGGTCGAGAATATTCTCAGCGTAGAGATCCATAGAGCGTCTATGGTAGTATGCTCCTCCGTATGACAAATTTCGAACAGGCGCAGGCGGTCTATTCTCCTTTCCTGGAAAGAAAAAAAAGAGGACCCGATGAAGATACTGATGAATTCCGCTCAATAGATGAGCCGAATTTTCTTAGACCGCTTTATGATTACGTTACGTCGGAACAAGAGCGCGTGGCCCGGGGGGAGACTCTTACGGAGGCAGCCAATTTCTTTTTATCGCGAATATTTTTAGATCTTCTTCCGGACCTGGAGGCAGCATATATTGCCACGGGCAAACGTACATTGCTGGGTGTTACCCGCACTCTATGGCATGAGATTGATGAGCTCATGAGAGACGCGTCACGGCTGCATGCAATTCCTGCAGAAAAATTTCCATCTCCGTAAGTGTATTATAGAGAGCCACGGATACTCGTGTCGAAGCGCTGATGCCGAGTCTCCGATGGAGCGGTTGAGCGCAGTGGTGCCCAGCGCGGAGACAGATACCCCTGCGTCAGAGCACTTC
>JBBTTQ010000067.1:0-2664 GCA_038064175.1 Patescibacteria group bacterium | reverse complement strand
AGGTTGCGGAGCGGTCGCACAGTCGTTCATACAGGAAACGCTGACCGCGAAGCCTCTCCTGTTCTTTCAGGCGTTCCTCCTCCAGTTGACGGCAGTGGCGAATGACAGCGGGCGTCCACGATTCCAGGATGGCTTTGAACGGCGCGCTTGAAAGCAATTCCTCGGTTCCGAGAATGCCGAGGCCGTGACATCCCGGAATGGAAACGAACGTCAGTTTGAAGGACGTCTGCGCGAGGAAATCTTCGATGGCCGTCCGCACGCCGTTCCGGGGGCCGCCTTCCGTCCGTGCATGAAACTTGTCGGGATTGAGGCCACACCGTTCCGAGAGTTCTCCATTCAAAAGAATTCCTCTTTGTTCATGCGGACGACGAAATTCCGGCGGGATATCTTCCGGGTTTGCGTAGAGATCCCGTCGCGCATACGGCCACTCCGTGTCATGCAGGAGAACGAGGGGGAACCGTCCTGATTTTTTCGCCATGGTTTCTATGCAGAGGAGTTCGTGAAAGACCGTGTACCAGTTGTGATCGCCATCCAGCAGGACGACATCAAAAGAGGGGAGCGAAGGGAGAATGTCGAGGCTCTTTCCGCGGTGGAACAAGAAACGATCGCCGTGTCCGGATTGCCAGGTATGCGTATCAAATCTCGGTTTTGGATCGATGGCGTGCAGAACGGCACTTTGCTTTTTGCAAAAATCGAGGAGGTGCATCGTGTTCCCCCCCTCGGCGCAGCCGACTTCGACGATCACCTTCGGGCTTGCGGCAAGAAAGAGGGGCTGCACGATGCTGTTCCATAAGCGGTGCATGGGAGACAAAGAATACCAGAAGCGGACGGGGTCATCCGCTATGCTGCGGGTGTGGTCCTCGTTCTGCCACGATCGGCCTTTGCGCACACCCCGAAAACCGGTGGAACGTGGCTCCGGAATGCCATCAAAGAGGCGTGTATCCCCTCATGGGAAGAAGGCGAAACACACAGCAGGATTTGGGAAGTTTCGCTCCCCGGACCGCGATTCCTCTTTGCCTCTGTCCGGCATCCGCTCCGATGGTATCAATCCATGTGGGCGTTCGGGATGCGCACGGAGTGGAATGTGATAGGCGAACGGTATCGCAGATGCTGGTCTGATGATTTTTGTACGTTTGTGTGGCGATTCTTGGAGAAAAACTCCGGGACCGTATCGCGGCTCTACCGGACGTATACGCACAATAATACCCTGGACTTCGTCTGCCGCCAGGAGCGGCTCGCGGAGGATCTCATCGCGGCGCTGGAGCGTGCGGGGGAGATATTCGATCCGGACACTATTCGTGCATTCCGTTCGAAGCGCATCAACGACAGCATGCTTGATCCCGCCCTGCGGGCGAAATGTATCTACACCCCGGAACTCCGGAAAGCGGTTCTTGAAACAGAACAATGGGCGCTTCATGCCTTTGGATACGGGAACGATCTCTCGGAATTTTGTCCAAAGGAAGACACTGTTGCGTCCGTTTCCGATCTTTAGTACGTTTCCCGTATGAAAACAGGTGTGTACATCGGTCGGTTCCAGCCTTTTCATGAGGGGCACAAGCGATGCGTTGAACATATTCTCAAAACGAATGACCGTTGCATCATTTTTGTCCGGGATACGGAAAAAACCGAAAAAAATCCTCTCGAACTTTCAAAGCGCCTTGCCATGATTCGTTCTGCACTGAATGGAGACGAGCGCGTGATGGTGCAGACCCTGCCGGATCCGAGTGCCGAACTTTCCGTCTACATCGGGCGGGATGTCGGTTATGAGCTCATACAGCTGGATACGGAGACGGAGGCGATCTCGGCAACCGACCTTCGACGCAAATTGTACAGCGACGCGGGAAAGGCGTTCGATCCGTCCGCTCCCAAACGCGTCCGCTGATGGCACGACGATTTCCCATTATCTGGCTTACAGGCAATACGGGCGCCGGCAAGACGACGCTCGCGCGAGCGGCGGAGACTTTTTGCAATGAAGTGTGCGCGGAGGATTCCCCGGCAGCGCGCCGGTGCATCGTGCTCGACGGCGACGAGATGCGTTCGACGATCTCGCTCGGAGCCACGCTCTCGCCCGAGGATCGCCGCACCCATAATCTCCGCGTCGCGAGGCTGGCGAATCTCCTTTCTGAACGCGGATTCCTTGTCGTTGTCTCGGTGATTGCCCCCTTTGCATCCGTTCGAAAAGAAATCGACGCCCTGTGTCGGCCGCTCTGGGTCTATGTGAAACGAAGCGGTCTTGAGGCCGTTGATCGCCCCTACGAAGTTCCGGCATATCCAACATTGACTATCAATAACGATATGCATTCCAAGGATGAAGCTCTTGGACTTTTCCTGCAGTTCCTGCGGGGGATCGTCGCCGGATCAGGCCTTAAATCCCGAGGTCGGAGGCAATCCCTTTCATCGCATCGAGCGTGAGGGCGATGAAATCGTCCGGCGGGATGCCGAGGAGCTTCTCGCATTCCAGAATCTGCGAGCGGTCAACCTGCCGGGCGAAGCCTTTGTCCTTCATTTTCTTCTTCACGCTGGAGACTTCCACGTCCGCAATCTTCTTCGACGGGCGCACGAGGGTAACTGCGATGATGAATCCCGTGAGTTCATCGACGCAGTAGAGGCATTTCCGGAGCATCGAATCGAGCGGATAGTCGGCGACGTACTTCGATGCGTAGT
>JBBTTQ010000066.1:0-5848 GCA_038064175.1 Patescibacteria group bacterium | reverse complement strand
GGCTTCCGCAAAATCGCTCCATATTCTTAATTCCGAACAAGTTACTACTGGTGCCCAGAAGAGGACTCGAACCTCCACATCCGTGAGGATACACGCTCCTGAAGCGTGCGCGTCTACCAATTCCGCCATCTGGGCAAAGAGCAAGCTGGTATTTTCAGTATAGCACCGAGTTCTTCAAAAAGTTCATGGAGATGTTTGCCGACATATCCGCTCACTCCGGAGAATTCTGAATTGATTTCGCCGATGACCGCCTCGTCTTTTTTATTTTCTTCACGCGCTTGATGTTTTTTTTGGTTTTCAATGCGGGCGCCGAAGCAGACCGATGAAATTCTTCTCCATTCGGCAATTTCAACGTTCCGTACATCGGCGCCATGGAATAGAGCGCCGTTGCGTTCATGTGCGTGAGCCTGCCGCTCAGGCGAGTGCTAACCAGGAGCAGGAGGATGACGCTTAAGCTGAACAGAATGGCTTTGAGGGCGAATATTCTTTGTGTTTGCATTTCCATATATTATAGCTGAAATCTTGTCAGTTGTACAGAAGAGCAGGAAGATGAACGACGTACAAGACACCCGCCCGCCGGCGCTAGTTTTCTCTTTCTCTGCGTGCCATACTCTTTGCAATGAGAATCTCACGATTGCCTCTCGCCCGTTTCGCCGAATCGGCTGTGCTTGGGCTCGTTCTTTTTTCGATCCTCTTTCGAGGTGGCAAAAGTCTGGAGGCGACGTGGATCTTAACCGGCATTGCTGGTGCAGTGACTTTTGCGCTTTGGGTTCGCATCCATAAAGGAGAGATGAAGAGTCGCATGCTTCCGGATGCGCTCTGGATGCCGGCAATCCTCTTTGTTGTGTGGACGTTTGTCAGTTTCGCTTTTTCGACGACGAAGAATTATGGCCTCGACGAAGTGCTCCGCGACAGTTCGCTCGTGCTTCTGTTTCTCTGGATATTGCGCATGGGAGGCAGTCAATCCGAGGATCGTTTTTCCTTTCTCCATAAATTAATTTTCGCTCTTCTCATCGCGACGGTGCTCTCGTGTTTCGTCGGCATTACCGTATATGTGTTCCAGCCGGTGAACAGATTCGTCGGTACGTTTTTCGATCCCCGGTTCCATACCGATTACTGGCCGAATGCCTGGGCGGAGTATTTGCTTCTCGTGTGGCCGCTCTTCCTTTGGTTTTCGCTCCGCGTGAAACAGGTGAAGCCCTATTTTGCGAGGCTGGCGCTCCTCGGATTCGTTCTCGGTTGTCTCTTCCTCAGCTATTCGCGCGGCGCTTTGATCTCGTTTATCGGACAAATTGTTTTATTCTGCATCATTCTATGGAGATCCGGAGCAGCAGGCTTCCTCTTCCTGAGGGGAGAGAGTGAGGGAGAGGGTCTACAAATGGAACGTATCAAGAAAATCCTTTTCGGCGCAGGTTTTACGATTCTCGTCGCTCTGTCCGCTTTCTTTTTCATCAACTCGCTCCGCAACGATTACTACCCCGTTGAGTCCGTCGGAGAGAAAGTGACATTTTCCGCCGATGAAGGGGGATCGTCCGTTAGCGAACGCAGGCAGTTCTGGGGACAAGCCTTTACGCTTTCCCTTGCCCGTCCTCTCGTCGGATGGGGGCCGTATAGTTTTCGCTTCGTGCAGCCGCAGTATCAGGAAGATGTCCTCGCGACGTCCGACCATCCGCACAATGTGTTTTTGAAACTCGCGGCGGAGAGAGGCATTCCGGCCGCAGTATTTTTTGCATTTCTTGTACTCTACGTTATTGAAAATTCGTTTGCTCGTTTGCTTTTCTTCAGTCGACCCCCTCACCCTGACCCTCTCCCGCTCCTCGAGTCTGAGCCTCGGAGTCGAAGACCGGGAGAGGGGAACGTTTCTCAATCGTTTCTTCCTTATATTTTTGTCGGCGTCGCGGGAGTCCTCGCTCATAATCTCATCGATTACAATCTCCAGTTCGTCGGTATCGCCGTTCCCTTCTGGTTGATGCTCGGAATTCTTGCCCGCGACAGCGCTTCCCGTTCACGTGTTCCCCTGTTTGCAGCTCGCTTCCTCGAATTATTCTTAACGATACTGCTCCTCGTCATCGCCATCAGCGAAGGACGCTATCTCATCCTCTCCTCCATCGGTCGTCATGCGGAGGCGGCGGGCAGGGGAGATGACGCGCTCGTGTGGTACCTGCGATCCGCAAATGAAGTTTTCTCGCGCGATCTGCGGCTCAGCACCGCGCATTTGCTGACCCGTCGCGGTCGCTACGTTGAGGCGCATGCGGCTCTGGATCGATCCCTGGCGCAAAATGAGGAGGACGCGCGGGGGTGGAAACTTCTGGGCGAATTGGCGCTGATCGAACGGGACATGCCCCTCGCCATTCGTTCCTATGAGCAGGCATATCACAGTGCGAAATGGAATGACCTTTCTGTCGTGTCCGGTCTGCTCCAGGCTTTCGACAAAGCGGGCGACAGCCAGTCTATCGGAGCGCGCAAGCCGGAAGTCGATCATTTGTTGGAATCCTATGCCAAAGCGATCGTGGCGAACACGCATTTCATAGCCCTTGGACCGAATGTCGAATCCTTCCTGGAACTGGCAAACGGCCTCGCAACAATGTACCCCGATGAGGCGCCGCACTATCAGATCCTCGGCGCGCGTATCGATCGGCATGCAAAAACGGAACGCGACAAACTAAAGGCAAGGGTGCCGGGGTATCTGTGGTAGCCCCCCAGGGCAGGAATATTCTTGCCCTAAATATAATCTTTTAAAAGCAAGGGAATGTTCCATTTTTTGAGACCTCTTTTCCCTTAGGATTCCGGTTTTCTTTTATTTTTTGCGAATTCTGCTTTAGACTGCGAGTCCTTATGAAAAGAATTCTTCTGTCACTGTCTTGCCTTCTTCTCCTCGTCGCCTGCAGGAACAATTCCCTTCGCGTGTCCCCGAGAGAGGATGCTCCCATCGGCAATCAGGTCATTCAGCAGGTGCTCCCCGGGCAGGGGCCCGTGGAGGCCCCGGGGCATGGAAAGGAGCTGTGGTTCGCCATAGGCGCCATGACGGGCGTCCCCGGCGTGAATGCCAATGGAGTCGCCCAGGGGCATTACTTGGAGGACGGTACTTCCATTGTTACAATCCAGCTGAATGTCGAGCAGGCTCCGGAAGGCTCGTATTACGAGGCGTGGCTGGTTCCGTCAGCAGAGGGCGAACGTATGAGCATCGGCCATCTCCGTACTCCCTTCGGGGACGTCCGGCACCAGTTGAAATTTATCGAAGAGACGGATATTCGCGGCTTTGCGGCCGTTCGTGTCACAAAAGAGCTGGACGACGGCAATCCAGCCGCCTCGCCACCGGTCGCCGAGGGTTTTTTAAAGGTGAGGGAGCGATAACATTATTCCTTCTGTTGCCGGGGTTCTTGGAACGGCAGGGAATCAATGATTCCTTCGATTCTCAGGACCTCTTCGATGGTCCTGCTCGTTATTTCTCGCACGTCTTTTTCTGTAATACTCCTTCTGGGAAGGATGAAAAGTCCTCCAGAATCAGCTGTTTCTTGCAATTGCTTGCGTAGAGATTCGCTCACAGGCGAATAGTACTCGGAACGCATCAGGTGACAAGCAATGATCAGGATATTCACAGTAAATCCAGACCCTCTTTTTTTATCCGGTCAAATTCTGTCCGCTTTTTGCTCTCTCTCCAGCGGATCAGTCAGCTTTGTTTCGTCTCAAAACAGTCAATCCAACCGAACGGATTTCAAAAACACGGCCGCCCGGATGGGGGGTGGACCGCTTTGATACGCCTTGTGCCCTGACTCCTGTTTCTGAGGGCATCCATGCATCACTCCTGTCTCCGTTCCTTTAACTAAAGGTCGGGAGGCTGAACACCATATTCAATGCCAGGAAGGTGATCAGCAGCGCGTGCACAAACACGAGCGGGAGTGAAGCGCGGTGTGAGATAGGCTTCACGTCTTTCATAGTAGTACCCCGTGGGGAGCCGCGGCAGTGTACGGACAATGTTTTTGTTGTCTAGGATATCTTGACGAAAATTGTTGTTCGGCTTTGATATTCTTTGACTTCCTATGAAGCATCAACGTGGCTTATAATTTCGTTGCAGCCCTATTATAACGATAACATATTGTATAAAATTTGTGTACAAAAGATGGGTGTTCACCCACGCGCGTATTCTTGCTTGATTCTCAATAACTTGTGTAATGACATTACCTAACAGAAGTCCTTGTAGAATCTCTCCACGAATCGAGGCGTGACTCCCACCTTCGTTCTCTGAAGCTACGGTGGGCAAGCAGCCGGCTTGTTGCTATTCTTCTCATCCATCGGGACGTAGCTCAGTTGGCTAGAGCGCACGGTTCGGGACCGTGAGGTCGAAGGTTCGAGTCCTTTCGTCCCGACCAATCCGGAAATGTAATGCGATTTGCAATAACAGCCCACCCGCGGCGCGGCTCCCAGCGCAGCGCGTTCCCTTTCAAAAGAAAGTTCGAGCCGATCGTTTTGAGAAATGTTGGATATTCTTCCGGCTTTCCCGAGGAGAGCAGCATTTTGGCGTCCCTGCTTCGTAAGATGATCTCTCTCATCGGTTCGAGCCAATCGTTGCCCCCTCGTTCAGCATCTTTGATCTTCTGCTCGATTTGGAGCTTGCGGGAAACGAAAGAATTTTTCTTGGCGATATATTCTGCCGTGTCGAGTACCCCTTCGAGGCGCAAATCGAGCAAATCCTCCAGTTTCTTCTCGATTTCCCGCTTATCCTCCCGGTGATGCTGAACGACTGCCCGATTAGCCGCCTTGTCCTCCGCCTTCTCCGTATCAAGCCTCCTCAGCATATTCTCCGCCCAGTCATCGGGCAGCGAGACCTGTTCGACGATCTTCTTCACCTGTTCCAGTAATGACTCCTCTCGGAGATACTTCTTCTCCTCGCACCTGCCCTTCTTCTTTGTGCAGCGGTAGTAGTGATGACCTTTTTGCCTCTCTGCGGTGATGGCACAGCCACAGGAGCTACAGTGCGCAAAACCGATGAAGGGGTATTCATGCTTTCTCTTGTGCTGTTTCTTCGCCCTCCCCGCCATCACCCGCTGCACCTCGTCGAACAGGTCTTTCCTCACGATTGGCTCGAAGCATCCGGGGAAAAACTCCCCGTGAATGCACATCATCCCGTAGTAAATATGGTTCTGTAGAAGTTTTTGCACGCCGGACACGGGCAATGGTTTGCCGCCGAAGCTGCGCAGTCCATTCTCGAAGAGAGCTTGTCGAAGTGAGTAGAGGGTGTGATCTCCGGTTGCGTAGAGTTCAAATGCTCTGCGGACGAGTGGCGCTTTCTCTGAATCTGGTTGAATGTTTCTCGTCCTTGGGTTGTTGATATACCCGATGGGAGCAAGCGTCGGCCACTCGCCTCTGCGCAACTTCTGCCGTATCCCGCGCTTCACGTTTTCGGAAAGATTATCAACGTAGTACTTTGATTGAGAGAATGCGATGGAGAGCATGAATTTTCCTTGCGGAGTATTCTCAAAGGTCATGGTGGGAAACTTCATGTCCTTGAGCGTGCCCGTGTCCAGCATGTGGATGATGCGTCCTCCGTCTACGGAGTTTCTTGCAAGCCTGTCTGGATGCCATGCCAAAATGCCGTCGGCTTCTCCTCGTACGAGAGTATCCAACATTTTACCGAACACGGTTCGACCGGGTTCTTTGGCAGTTTTTGCCTCCTCAAAGGAGGCGACGATTTCCAGTCGTTCTTTTGCGGCAAATTCACGAAGCTCAGTGATCTGAGCTTCGATGGAAAGAGCTTGTCTCTCTTCACTCTCCGAGGATTTCCGAGCGTAGAGAACGTACTTCATGGCAGCATCGTACCAAAAAAGTTTGCGGTTGGCGCATGAAAGGG
>JBBTTQ010000065.1:0-20165 GCA_038064175.1 Patescibacteria group bacterium | reverse complement strand
ATGACTTCACGTGGTGAGCGCTTTACACTTTCTCCCCACATTTTGGCGTTGAGCCTTCTATTGTTCATCACAAGGCGATCCCTTTGGGGCACGCGATGCGAGGGGCAGTATTCCGTTTCTGTTGTCAGGTGGTTCGATGCCTTGTTAACAATGTAACAATTTGACAATGTAGCAATGTATTCTCCGGAATGTCCGGATTCGTCCTAGAATCCTTACGGTGTCGAATATCTATCTGTTCACGGGCGAGAACGAGTTTGCTCTCCGGGAGGAAAAGATGCGGTGGATCCGGGAGTTTTCGGAGAAGCATGGTCAAGAAAATCTGGTTCGTCTGGAGGCGACCGGACTCACGTTTCGCGCCTTTCTGGATGAAGTCAGCGTTGCGCCCTTCATAGCCGAGAAACGACTGGTTTTCGTCGCAGGTATCCCGCGTTTTTCGAAAGAGGAGGTTCAGTCCCTGACGCATCACATGCATCCGGCCTGCATCGCGGTCTTCATGGATCCAAAGCCCGATAAACGCCTCTCCGGATGGAAAGAGTTGCAGAAGCTTGCCACAGCGAAAGATTTTCCACGTATTCGCGGCAAGGCATTGGACGCATGGATTACAGAGGAGCTTCAAACCCTTGGGGCGACGATGTCTCCGTCCGCGCAGAGCGAACTCCTTGCCTCCGTAGGCGAGGACCAGGACCTGCTTCGGTCGGAACTTCGGAAGCTTGCGGTCTTCGCGGGAACGCGCACCATTGAGCAAAGTGATATCCGGCTCCTCGTCATCCCCTCCGGTGACCAGGAAATCTGGATGCTCCTGAATCTGATTGCCGCAGGAAAAGAAAAGCAGGCGGTGCGAGTGGCTCAAACACTCATGGATCGTGGTACAGCCCCCATGCAACTCTGGGGGATGCTCCTCTGGATGCTCGAGAATATCGGCACGACGACCGCCGCTGTTTCGGAGAAACAGACAAATCCCCAAAAAATCGCCCAGATGGGTGTGCCATTCGGAAGTGTCCGGACGCTTTTGCCGCTTGCGCAGAGGATATCGCCTCAAAAGCTTCGGTCGTTTTTGGATCAAATCATTCGGGACGATATAGATCTGAAAACCGGAGGCTATCGGGCGACTGCCGAGGCGCCGGAGGAGATCGAGGCGCTGATCGACAGGCTGATTTTGGGGTGCGGAGCGCTCACGATCCTTCAATCTCCTTCAATAATTCCTCCGTGCTCTTCTTGTCTTCGGTTTCGAACGTCTGTTCGCGTTCCAGCCGTTCCGCACGTTTCTTCCTGCGATCCTCATCGGTGACCACTTTCATTGCCGGTTGGCCCAGGGCGGGGATTTCCCCTGCATATTTTTTGTCGATGGCCTCAAGTTGTTTCCGCTCGTTATCCAGGATCCCCCGCAGATCCTCCGTCTGTTCCGGCGTCATGATCGGCAAAATATTGATCCAGTACTGCCGCTCCTCGTCGTTCATGCTTTCGGAGGCGACGATGAGATCGATCAGCTCTGGAAATTTGGACCGCACGTCATCGGGGATCTTTAAACCGGTTGCTCCCGATTGCGAAGAAACATCTGCCATCGGAGCAAGCTTAAAACGAAAAGCTAAAAGCTAAAAGCTATTTTATGCGACGTTCAGGATCTCGTACCGGATTTGCCCCGAAGGCGAGGCGATCTCGACCAAGTCACCTTTCTTCTTCGAGAGCAATGCTTTCCCGATGGGGGATTCGTTGCTGATCTTCTGATCGAGAGGATCCGCCTCCGTGGAACCGACGATGGTGTAGGTCTCGGGATCGTCGTTGTCCGTGCGGTTCGCGACCGTGACCGTACTGCCGATATCCACTTCCTTGCCGTGACGGACATCCGCTCTTTTCTCCCCGATGATCTTCGCATTCTTGATCTTCTGTTCGAGCTCAATGATGCGACCCTCCACGAACGCCTGTTCGTTTTTGGCTTCCTCGTATTCGGAGTTCTCGGAGAGGTCTCCGTAGGAGATGGCTTCCTTGAGGCGCTGCGCAACCTCCTGGCGGCGCACCGTTTTCAGGTACTCGAGCTCTTCCTTGAGCTTTTTGAGTCCTTCTTTGGTGACGAGGGTCAGATCATCGTCGCCGAATCCCGTTCCTGCGGCGGCGGCCCCTTCGTCTTCGTCGAGGAGGATATCGTCTGGCACGATGGCCAGTGTAAGGAGTTTTGGGGCTATTGCAAGGGAAATATATGTCCTACGAGGCGTTCAACCCGTAACCCGAAACTTTGTGTTTAGCTGCTTCGCAGCAGATCCGGCCACCGCATGACGGGGAGAGTTTCCACGTTCTCGGTTGCGAGAGCCTCGATGATGCGTTTGGCGAGCTGGACGTTCGTGATGAGCGGGATGGACTGGTCGGTCGCGATGCGGCGGATGAAATACCCGTCCGTCTGTTCGTCCCCGCTCGTATGGGTCGGAATATTGATGACGAGATCGATTCTCTTCTGCTCGAGATATTCGCGGATATTCGGACTGCGCGGCTCGGAAATTTTGTGCAGAAGGGCGGAGGCCACGCCTCTGGACTGGAGGAATTCGTGCGTCCGCTCGGTGGCGAAGAACGCGTAGCCCTGTTTCTGAAGGGACTGAATCATCGGGAAGAGATCGAGTTTGTCCTCCAGCGTTCCGATGGTCACGAGGATGTTCTTCTTGGGGATTTTGAAACCGACGGCGAGCATGGCAATGAGGAGCGCCTGCTCCGCGTTCGTGCCGAAGCAAGCGACTTCCCCTGTGCTCGCCATCTCCACTCCGAGCCTGGGGTCGGCTCCTTTGAGTCGTGAGAAACTGAACTGTGCGGCTTTGACGCCGACGTGGTCCAGATCGATCGTCTGGTAGTGATTGCCTGTGGGCGCTTTTTTGAGGAGAGCCTGGGTCGCGAGGACCGCGAAATTTTCGCCCGTCACTTTACTCGCAAACGGGAAGCTGCGGCTGGCTCTCAGGTTGCATTCGATCACTTTGAGACGGTTGTTCTTCGCGAGGAACTGGATGTTAAACGGTCCCGAAATGCCGAGTCCCGCTGCGATCTTCTTCGCGATGACTTTGAGCCGACGAAGCGTTGCCAAATTCACGCGCTGGGGCGGGAGGACGATCGTGGCGTCACCCGAGTGCACGCCGGCATTCTCGATATGTTCGGAAATGGCATAGATCAGGAGTTTGCCGTCCTGCGCGACGCCGTCGAATTCGATCTCCTTGGCACCCTGTTCAAATTTGGAGATGACGACGGGGGCCTCCTTGCTCACCAGAGCCGCCTGTTCGATGAATGCCTCGAGGTCGATGCCGGAATGCACGACCGCCATGGCGGCTCCCGAGAGCACGTAGCTGGGGCGCACAATGACGGGATACCCGACGCCCGCGGCAAATGCCCGGGCGGAAGCGAGATCCGCAAATTCTTTCCACTCGGGCTGATCCACGGTGAGCTCGTCGAGGAGCGTGCTGAATTTGTGCCGATCCTCCGCGCGGTCGATATTCACGGGATCCGTCCCGAGAATGGGGATGCCTCTCGCGGCGAGTTTCGGGGAGAGGGAATTCGGAATCTGTCCGCCCATGGAGACGACGACGCCCGCGGGCTTGAGAAGATCGACGATGTCGCGGACGCGTTCCTCCGTGAGTTGATCGAAGAACAGCGTATCGCATTCGTCGTAATCCGTGCTCACGGTCTCGGGGTTGCTGTTGATCATCGTCACGGAAAATCCCTGACGGGACAGTTCGTGCGCCGCCTGCACGCAACACCAGTCGAATTCCACCGAGGAGCCGATGCTGTAGGGGCCGCCGCCGAGGACAATCGCACGAGGACGAAGGACGGGGGACGAAGGACGGGGGATCGTTCCTCTGTCCTCTTTCCCTTGTCCTCTATCCGTCTCCGGAGCTTCGAACGTGACATCATGCTCCGACCCGTGATATGTGAGATACAGATAGTTCGTTTGCGCGGGGAATTCGCCGGCCAGCGTATCGATCTGTTTCACGAACGGGGTGATTCCTTCCTGGATGCGCTTCGTCCGGATCTCCTCCGTCTCCTCATCGCGGATCTGACCGATGGCTTTGTCGGAAAATCCCGAGCGTTTCGCTCTCCTGAGAAGTTCTTTCTGAAGCGAGCCCGCCTTCGTCGTGAAAAGTTCCTGGGCAATGTCCGCACAACTCCTGATCCGTTCCAGAAACCAGCGGTCGATGCCGGTGGCAATGTTCATTTCATCGACGGTCCACTCCCCGCCGAGCGCCTCCGCGACGGCGAAGATGCGACGCGGAGTCGGACGCTTCACCTCCTTCGTCAGATCCTCGAATTTGAACGCGCACGGGTAGAGACCCTCGGCGCCGATATTGAGCATCCGCACGGCATTCTGCAGCGCTTCTTCGAACGTTCTGCCGAGTCCCATGACCTCGCCAATGGATTTCATTTCACTGGTGACCTGATTGCTGACGTGGCGGAATTTCTGCAGATCCCACCGCGGCATTTTCACCGCGACGTAATCCAGAGACGGTTCGAAGTCCGCGCTCGTCACCTCCGTGATAGCGTTCCGGAGCTCTGGGAGGCAGTGCCCGAGCGCCAGCTTCGCGGCGACAAATGCCAGCGGGTAGCCGGTCGCTTTCGAAGCCAGGGCGGAACTGCGGCTCAGACGCGCGTTCACCTCGATGACGCGGTACGAACGCGAACGGGGATCCAGGGCGTACTGGATATTGCATTCCCCGACGATGCCGAAATGGCGGATAACCTTGAGCGCGATCGAGCGCAGCATTTGGTATTCGAAATTATCGAGCGTCTGACTCGGGGCGATCACGATGGATTCGCCGGTGTGAATGCCGAGCGGATCGACATTTTCCATGTTGCAGACCGTGATGCAATTGTCGTATGCGTCCCGCACGACTTCGTACTCGATCTCCTTCCATCCGGTCAAATCCTCTTCCACGAGCACCTGTGGCGACTCCACAAAGGCGACTTTCAGAAGTTCTTTGAGTTCATCCTGGTTCAGAGCCCGTCCGCTTCCTTTGCCACCCAAGGCAAACGCTCCGCGGACGATCACGGGGTAGCCGATTTTGTCCGCAGCTTCGAGTGCGGAAGGGATGGTTTCACAGGGTTCCGAGCGGGGGACATCGATCCCGATGGACATCAGTTCCTTATTGAAGAGTGCGCGGTCCTCGGTTTTCCGGATGCTTTCGACGGGTGTTCCAAGGACGTTCAGGCCGTATTTCTGAAGGACGCCCAGTTCCTCGAGGCGCACGCCGCAGTTGAGGGCGGTCTGTCCGCCGAAACTCAGCGCGATGGCATCCGGCTGCTCCTTTTCAACCACCCTTTCCACAAAAGAAGGGGTGACCGGAACAAAATACACGGCGTCTGCGAGTCCCCAACTCGTTTGATTGGTGGCGATGTTGGGATTCACGAGGATGACTCTCTTTCCTTCCTCCTTGAACGCCTTGATGGCCTGGCTGCCGGAATAGTCAAACTCGCCCGCCTCGCCGATCTTGAGAGCCCCGGAACCGAGGAGCAGGACGGTCTTGACCGTATCCGCTTTCCGGATACCGGAAAAAACATCCCCTCCGTCCCTCTCGGCGGCTCGGGAGCCTTTTTCATGTCTCGCATGCATGTCCGGGGGACTGTAGTTAAGGAGAGGACGAGACGCAAGGGTATCCGGGAGGGTTTCGAGTTGCGGGTTACGGGTTACGAGTTCAACCAAAAACCTGCAACCCGAAACTCGAAACCAGTAACTATTCGTTGTGCTATCCTTTCCTCCATGATCCCCGTTTTCACATTTTTTCTCCTCGTCTCCGTCTCGCATGCCGCAGAGCCTTTGGAATTGATGGAGCGGGAACGGACTTTCATCGAAGACGTATTTCAGTTTCTCCTGGACGACGAGACCGCGTTTGAAAAACATCTGGAGGAGGAGCAGGGGAACGAACTTTTTCCGACGACCGAAGCGGAGCTTGCGACTCTTCAAAAAGCAGTCGAACCCCTGGAAGAAGGCACGTTTCTCCGTATCATCGTCGGGGGGAATCCTGTGGAGCTGACGGACGTCCCCGGTAACGCATGGTTTGCTCCTTATATACGAAGCGCCTCCGTGCGCGGCGTGCTTGCCGGATATCGCGATGCAGATGGAAACGTGACCGGCCTCTTCGGGCCGGGGAATTTCGTCACCATCGAGGAGTTGGCGAAGATCGCGCTCAAGACCGCGGGACTCGACGAGACCTCCTGCGGCTCGGAAGTGAGGAACCCTGCGGCGAAAGGACGGTGGTCGGAGAATTTTATCCGCTGCGCGGAGTCACGCGGATTCTCTTTGTATTCCGACGGCTCCATCAATCCCGCGCGTTCCGCGACACGGGCCGAGGTCGTCGTGACCATGCTTCAGGCATGGGAAATCACGGCATCGCCGCTTCCGGATGGCGAGCGGGTCTTTAAGGATGTCTCCGCATCGACACAGTTTGCATCGTTCATTGAGCGCGCGGCGAAGGATGGCATCGTGAGCGGTACTGCGGATGCGTCCGGAGCCCCGACCGGACTGTTCCTTCCTGATGCATCCGTGACGCGTGCTGAGACGGCCAAAATCGCGACGCTCGTCTACGATGCATACAGTCAGTGATTCGAGAGTAGAGGAAATACAGGGAACAGAGACTCTCTTTTCTTCTCTTTCCTCTGTTCCCTCTATTTCCCATTCGTCAGGATCATTTCGAAATAAAAGAATGTCCGGTGATACGTACATCCATCAATTCCATACTAAATGCGGGCGGTGGAAAGAGAACATTGTTTGGCTTTTGCCGGAAAGCTGCGAAAATTCATGAAATTCGCTGCGCGGATCACCGCGCGGCATACGCACTCTTCACCTCTTTCATCTTATGGAAAATATCACTCCCCGCAGCCGGTTCGATGTCTTCTGTCGTCACATGCAGACGCTTGTCAGAATGATGGCCATTTTCTTTCTCGTCGCTCCCGATCTCGCCTTTGCGGACGACCGCTACTGGGTCGGTCAGGGCGGGACGCTCAATGACTGGCATGACACCAATAACTGGGGAACCTCCTTCACCGCCGTCACAGGGGGGGCTACCGTTCCGGGGGCGGGGGATGAGGCTTTCTTTGATGAAAATGCAGAAGGCAATGTGGCCACGATCCGCAATAACGTCACGGTGAAGGGCATCCGCTTGGGGGCGCAGTTTACGGGATCGATCCTTGCGTACTCCGGATCGCGCATCCGCGTCGGTTCGGGGGGGCTCAGGATGGGGAGCGGTCGTATCATGCTTGGGACGGGCGTGAACCTCGTCATTTCCGGCAGCTTCACGCAGACGGGAGGAGCCTTCGGCAACGGCAGAGCCTCGAGCCAGCTTGTCCTTTCCGGCAACCTGCTCGTGTACCGCCGCGCGCGGTTCCGCTTCTCGGGAACCATCCTCTTTGAGGGGGTGGCGAATCAGACATTCTCCTTCAGCGGTTCCTACCTCGATGCCGCGGGTGCGGACATTGCAGCGGGCAAGCTTCGGTTCTCGGGCATCATCTTAAACAGCGTGGGTGCGGGAACGGCAGATACTCTGACGGTTTCAGGCACGCGTCTGAAAGCGAACAGTCTTACCGTGACGAACGGTACGCTCAACATGGAAGCGCGCGATGTTCCGCTCGCGCTTTCCGGCACGCTCACGATCGCGGATGATGCGGACGCTTCCTTCGATACAGAGGACAACGTCACGATGTCGGGTTCCATAACGACCTGAGCCAGCGGGCGGTTCTACATGTCCGGCGGCACCCTGACGCTCAACGGCATCGAACAACGCCTCGACCTGTCCGGCATCGGTTCGCAGATTCACACGATGCTCCTCCAGAGCTCCGGCTCCTTCACGAGCACGGCGCTCCTTACGTCGTCCCTCACGGTCACGGGGGCGAATACCCTCCTCCTCGGAGCAAATACGGTGTATCTCACGGGTGCAACGCTCGTGAACTACGGAACGATCACCGAGAGCACCGGCAAACTCGTCCACACGGGATCCGCGTTCCGCATCACGGACAGCGCCTACGTGGAGGACGCGGAAGTGAAGACCGCGGAAACCATGTACTTCACGCTCACGGACAGTGACGAGAATATCGACGGGACGACGGCGGACACGGTCGCCATTACGGTGAGCATCTCGGGAGGAGACTCCGAGAGCGTCACCCTCACGGAAACCTGGAATCGCTCCGGCATCTTCCGCGGCTCTATCCCGACGGCGAAAGCGTCCGCGACGACGAGCGATGGAACGCTCCAGACAACGACGGATAAGATCGTGACAGCGACCTTCACGGACGCGCAGGACGGTCTCTCGAACACCGACACAACGATCTTCACGCCGATTGCGACGACCGCGACGAACAGCACGAACAGTGGCGGAGGCAGCAGCCAGAGTCGCGCAGCAGGTGGCGGAGGCGGAGGCGGCGGAACCAAGAAGCCGTCCGCGCTCCCCCTGAAGCCGCAGGTGAAGCCGACCCCGCGCGTTCCCGAGAAGAAAACGCTGAAGAAGATGAAGTCCGCAGCCGAGCGAAGGGCGACAAGACTCGAGAAGGCGAGACTCGCGAAGGAGGCCAGGGCGATGCGCGCCGCGGCAAGGAAGAAGTCCAAATAATCATGCATCAAAAAGCCCCTTCCGGAACGGGAGGGGCTTTTTGAGTTATAGCTGAGGCAGTTGGCTTATAGAAAAAGCTATAAGCGAACGTTCTAGAGATGATGCCTGTGATGCTGCTTCAGGTGTTCCTCCGCGGCGACGTCTGAAGGATGAATGCCGAGGATTTCGAGGAGCAGCGCGCCGAGGATGATGAGACCGCCGCCGATCAGGTGATACCACTCGACGGCCTCACCGAGATAGAGATGCGCAAAGGCCACTCCGCCGATGACATTGACGGTAGAAATCATGGAGAAGGCCGACACCGGGATCCGTTCGATAGCTTCGTAGAAGCTGAAGAGATTCAGAAAGCGCGATATGAAGCCAAAGCCGAGGAGAGCGGGGATGAGCGCCACGGGGAACGCCCGGAGTTCCGCGATCAGCGGATGGTCCAGGAACGGCGCGATGAGGAAGAAGGCAACGACGGCCGTGCATGCGCGGCAGACGATGACGACCTGCGCCTGCATGGGCTGGAGATACTTTTTGTAGATGATGCTGCCGCCGGCGAAGATGAAGGACGAAAGGAGGAGCAGCGGGTCGCCCGGTCGGAGCGACAGCGACTCCGAAAATCCCCTGAGCGCGACGAATGCGATGCCGAGGAGAATCACGCTCCCCGCAATCACGTGCACCCTCGTCAGGTGTTCCTCACGGAGGATTGTGATCGCGAGGATCAAGAGCGCCACCATTTCCATGCGCGCGAAGAGTTCGGCGTTCACGGCCGTCGTCATCGAGAGGCCATGGAAGAGGAGAAGCGGCGCGATGAGGCCGTTCAAAAGTCCCAAAGCGATGAGCGGGGCCATGTATTTCCGGTCCAGACGAAGAATGCTGCGCATCGTCGGTAGAAATCCGAAAGCGAGAATCACGAAGAACGCCGTGAGCGTTTCACTGAGGACGAGGAGGGTGAGCGGGGACAGTGCGGTGCCTACCTCCTTTGCAAACGAGTTATACGTGGAACTCGCAACGATCATGACCGCCAGCGCCATCCACCCGACAGCCGTGGAACTGGGGCTCTCCGAGCGAAAGCGAACGAACGGCCAGTGTCGGAATTGGAGTTCGATCAATTATGTAATTATATCAGTTTTGAGCACTTTTAGCAAAAGTAGGCTAAAACTTTTTGGATTCGGGTTTGGATTAGGATTAGGATTTAGACCTGTGCCGCTGTGGTGAAATGGTAGACACGGGGGACTTAAAATCCCCTGCCCAAAACCGGGCATGCTGGTTCGATTCCAGCCGGCGGCACCATATGGCTGACGTTATCCTTTGGAAATTCTTAGATTGGCAGCGCTTCCAACGGCACGACGCGGACGACGTTTTCCCGCCGCTCGCCGCGTTCGCCGACTCCGAGAGCGACTCCGGTGAGGGGGTCGATCTCCTGCGAGATGATCACGAGGCGCCGGAGCGTCGTTCCGACGGGGGTGCAGGTCATGAGCGTCGAGAGACGCGCATCCGTCGGCTGATCCAGGACGGCGATATTCGACGGGGTCACTTCCTTCTTTTCAACCACGGAATAGCGGTGTTTGTCGCCGCCGTAGTAGACCCAGTACTCATCGCCGACATCGAGCTGATGCAGGCGGGCGAAGACTGTTTTGAATTTGCCGGACGCCCATGGGTAATAAGAGCTGTGGCCGGTCACGAAGAAATTGCCCGCTTGTCCGGGGCGCGCGGTGCCCGGATAGTGGACGACGCCCTGTTCCAGGGCTTCCTGGATGTCTTTCTCCACCCGCGTCCAGTCTTCTTTGAGGAGCGCCGCGTAGGACGGCGTCACGAGCGGAATGTTCAGATTCAGTTTTGGGATGATGATTCTGTTCTCCGGCGGGCCTACTTCGGGCAGGAAACTGAGGAGGTTCCCTATCTCTGCGCCGTCGGCTGCTCCAGCGACGGAGAGCCCCGGCACGCGTTTGAGTTTTTCACGGAGCGCCGCGTCCGTGTCGCCCGTGATAGAGATGGGCATCAGTCGTGATGCCAGGATCTGCCAGAAACTCCCGGCATTGAGCGAGACGAAGAGGAGCAGGAAGATGCAGGCGAAGGTGGTGCCAAACCGGGCTATATCGAGGACGAAGAGCGTGCCGCGGCCGTATTCCTTCACCATGTTCCCCCTGACCGGTACCCAGACCGGTTGCAGGAGAAATTCTCTGAAGGTGATCAATGCTGATGTTCCCACTCCTTTTATGCCACGGAGAAGCGAGCGGCCATCACGGAAACTGGATCGACATTGGTCCACGCTCTCGAACAAAAGCCCGCTCGCGGCGCGGGAAAAATCACTCTGGAGGGATCCGAGCATGTCCGCCGCTCTTTTTTTGACGGGTATCTCTCCGTGCCGCTCCGCTTTTTCTGCGACGGGAAAAGCCTGTTCCATCGGAAGCGTCTGCGGCGGGGCACACTCCTCCTTTGGCAGGATGATATTGCCGAATTCGTCGTACGTCGCCCAGTGTGAATGGGGATGTGGATTTATCAGGATAGTATAGCGGAAAAGGGCATATTCTGCACGTTAAAAGGTTGATCACCATAGCACAATTCTTTGGCAAAAGAAGCACGCAATCGGAGCGTATTTTCCTACCATCCTCTCTCTGCCTCTCTCCTTCCAATGCCAAAAGAAATAACATCGCGCTTGCCCTCTTCGTTGTGATGCAACAGCATGTTCACTGTTTCCTCTGCTACCTCTCCCCCTAAAAGGAGGAGAGACAGGGAGAGGGTGTATAAAAAAGCAGAGATCGACCGGCGGTCGGTCTCTACGGTGCAATCACCCCGCCGCCCATCACTTCTTCCCCTCTATAGAGGACGAGCGATTGTCCCGGTGCCTGCGGTCCCAGAGGATTCTCAAAGCGGAACCGTCCACAGTTTCCTGAATAAGATAAGGTGCCACGATGACGCTCTGAAAGCGCACGGGTGCGGCACTCGAACGGAACGGATTCATTCTCCGGCGGCGACCATGAGACCCACCGGATGCTTTCGAGATGCACCTCCGGAGTTTTTTCCTGATCCTTGGGTTCCACGATCAACCGGTTTGTGGAAGTATCCTTCGCAACGACCTCCAGGGGGATTTTGAGTCCTCCGATTTTCAGTCCTCGTCTTTGTCCCGGCGTATAGAGCGGCAGTCCTTCGTGGGCACCGACGGCCGTGCCGTCGCGACGGACGATCTCTCCCGGTTTCAGCGCGTCCTTGAGATGCCGCTTTAAAAATGCCAGCGGAGATTTTTCCGGGAAGAAGCAGAGGTACTGACTTTCGCGGTACGTTGCGTCGTCGTAGGGAACCCCGAAGTGCCTGGCGAGCGCGTAGACTTCGGATTTTTGCATCGTACCGAGCGGAAAGAGGACATGCGTCAGTTGTTCCTGCGTCAGTCCGTAGAGGTAGTAGCTTTGGTCTTTCTCCAGATCCGCCGCTTCCAGCAGCAGCAGTCGTTCCGATCCGTCCGACTTCCGCTCTCGAGCGATTCTCGCATAGTGACCGGTAGCGAGCGCGTCGCACCCGAATGTTTCTGTCAGCTCCAGAAGTTTTCCGAATTTGATTTCGCGGTTGCAGCGGATGCAGGGGTTCGGCGTGAGTCCCTTCGCATAGCCTTCCAGAAACGGATCAACCACTTCGCGTTTGAAATCCTTCTCCAGATCGACGATGTGGTACGGAATGCCCAGTGTTTCCGCAGTCGCTTTGGCGCGCATGGCAGTCTGGGCGTTGCAACATTTGCTTGGGAGGATCTCCTGGAGCGCAGGCGCCAGCGGATCCGTCCAGAGCGTGAACCGGACGCCGACAAGTGTATGACCTTCCGCATGGAGCAGATGCGCCACAGTGGAACTGTCGATGCCGCCGGAGAGTGCTACGAGGATTTTCATGGATGGTTATTATGGAGGAAACTGGTCCAGTCGGGAAGAGTTGCGGGTTTTGAGTATCACGTTGCAGAAAAAAACATGCAACATGCCACTTGCCTGCCCGGCTTCCGCCTCCGACAGGCACCCCGCAACAAAGTACGCAGAGTTCGCTTTCCAAGCGCTGACCGTTGATCTATACTGCGTTCCAATGTTCACCTCTGCCAAGCAGGCACTGGAATTTTGGGTCAAAGAAGGTCTTTTGACGACAAAGAAGGCCAGGGAATTGGAAGATGCTCTGGAGGGAAAGGCCGCAGGTGTCCCGCACAGAGCCATTGGAATTTTTTCGGCCGTCGGCGCCATTCTGATCGGCCTCGGCGTGATTCTGTTTGTCGCAAGCAACTGGTCGGACATGACGCCCGTGGTCAAGGTTGCCCTCCTCATCATCGGGATGCTCACCACAGGATGGGTCGGGTATTACCTTTCGTATGAAAGAAAGGACTACAAAATAACGGGCTTGGCACTTCTTTTCGTGAACGTGCTGATCTTCGGCGCCAGCATTTTCCTCGTCGCGCAGATTTATAATCTGCCGCTCACGTTTTGGTGGGGGGCACTCCTGTGGTTTCTGGGCGCCGCATTCCTTGCTTACGTTCTGCAATCCCGTTTGCATCTGTGGCTCTCCGTGCCGCTTTTCCTTCTCTTCATCGGATGGCTCCGGACGTACGGCGTCACGGGGTTCGGCGCTGAGTTCAACTTTTTTACAGGGGACAGCAATGTCGTCGCTCTCCTCCCGCCACTCGGCGCCGGTATGGTAAGTCTTGGGATTTTGCATCGAAAACATCCGGCGATGCGTTTCGGCGAGGAGACGCTCTTTCATTGGGGGCTCTTCCTGGTTCTCCTCATGATCGTGATTTCCACGGCGGATAAACTCGCATTCTATACCTTATTCCGCATGCCGACGGATGCCGTGAGCACCGCCGTCGCTCTGGGAAGTTCCATCGCATTTCTTGCGGCACTCATTTTCGGCAGCTACGTGACGGATCAGGGTCGATGGGGTCTCCTCGCCCTCGGAGTGTACGTCGCTTTTGTGCATATTCTCGCGCAGGTTCCACAGTGGATGGGCATTCCGTTGCGGGGCGGGTGGTTCGATGGCGGCTACGCAACCCTGCCGCAGATGTTTACGGGTCTCTTCGTCGTGCATGTCGTCCTCGTATTTGTGCTCCTTCTCACCATCGTCTGGTACGGAACGATCCTCAGGGTGCCCGGGGTCATCAATCTCGGCATGCTGGGACTCGCCGCCACCATTCTCATTCAGTACGTTTCGTGGGCATTTGAGATGTTCGATCGTTCCATTGCGTTCATTCTCGGCGGCGTCCTCATTCTTTCACTCAGCGCCATTCTGGAACGCAAACGGCGTCAGCTTGTTTCCTCCTTCCGATGACGAGACGAACGCTTTTCCTCATCGGCCTTCTCCTGGAACTCGCGGCGATCTTCGGTCTCTTCGTGCCGTATGAAATGATCCGCACGTCCGGAACATCGATTACCTTGAGGACCGTTCCGGTCGATCCGCGGTCCATTTTCCGCGGCGAATACGTCATTCTCGATTACGAAGCGGGTGCCGGAATGCCGATATCCGATGAATACGGAAAGCCCGTTTACATTATCCTGGAGAAGAAAGAGGAGGTCTTTGAACGCGTCAGGATCGCAGATCAAAAGCCGACACTGAAAGACGATCAGGTCTGTCTCCAGGGGCGAAGAGAATACAACCGCACGGTGTTCCCGGACATCGCTCAGTATTTTGTGGAGGAGGGGACGGGTCGCGAGATCGAACAGGCGATCAACTGGCATCGATTGTTTGTGGATGCGGTTGTGAGCGATAACTGTCGTGCAGTCCTGAGCGGCATTCGCTTAGGCCAGGAGGTCCCCGAGAATGAGCTGCCGGACTGGGCGCGGGATCAAGGCATCCCTCCGGTTCCTGCGGAGCGGCCTCTGAAGCCGGTGCCGGTTCAGAATTAAGAATCAGGAATTATGAATTAAGAATGTGGCTATTCCTAATTCTTACTTCTTAATTCATAATTCTTGCATGTTGGAAACATTACGAAAACTCGCTCAGGAATATAGTGGTCTGCAGCTTCAGTTGCAGGATCCTTCCGTGTATGGCAATCCGAAGGAGCTTGTGCGCATCGGCAAGAGATCGGCGCAATTGGAGCCTCTCGTGGCACTTTTGAAGGAGTACGACCTGTGCCAGAACGCCCTGAACGAGGCTTCGACCAATCGAGACCCGGAACTTGCGGCGCTTGTGGAGGAGGAAGCGGAGCGCGCGCGGAAGATGTTGCCGCAGATTGAACAGGAGATGCGTTCATTCTTCATCCCGCAAGATCCAAACGACGACAAAAGCGTCATTCTCGAGGTCCGCGCGGGGACCGGGGGCGAGGAAGCGGCGCTCTTCGCCGGTGAGATACTGCGGATGTATTTGCGTTATGCGGAGAGGCAACGCTGGAAGACGGAGCTCCTTGACAAGTCCGATGCGGAATCCGGAGGAATCAAAGAGGCGTCGGCAAGGATCGAGGGACAGGGCGCGTACGGGAAACTGAAGTTTGAATCCGGCGTGCACCGCGTCCAGAGAATTCCGGCAACGGAGGCGAAAGGCCGCGTGCACACGTCGACGGCGACCGTTGCGATCCTTCCGGAAGCGGAGGAAGTCGACATCGAAATCCGGCCGGAGGATCTCCGCATTGATACGTTTAGGAGCGGCGGCGCCGGAGGGCAGAACGTCAACAAGGTGGAGACAGCGGTCCGTTTGACGCATATCCCTACAGGGGTCGTCGTTGCCTGCCAGACGGAACGGTCGCAACTTCGTAATCGCGCCCTTGCGATGAGTCTCCTTCGAAGCAGACTCTATGCTGCGGAGCAGGAAAGACATGCAAAGGAACGCGGCGATATGCGATCGGGGCAGATCGGCTCCGGCGACCGGAGTGAAAAGATCCGTACCTACAACTTCCCTCAGGACCGGCTCACGGATCACCGCATCGGAAAAAACTTCAGCAACCTCCCATCCATCATGCAAGGGGACATCGAAGACCTGATGCACTCTCTGACAGAGGCGGATCAGGCACAGAAATTGGAGAAGTTGAATAAATAATTTGTTCAGTATTTTCGTTTGAGCCCATATTCAAGCTATTTCCTGCTTTCCTGGTTCCAGGACAGGCACCGGCTGCGCCTGCAGGGAAGGGCCGCCTGTCACTTCTCCGGAAACCCTTGTTTCCGGCAGGAACCGAAGGAGCGGCAGCGGCAGGAAGCTTGAGAGGATTGCGATCCACATTATCTTATCCAGATTCTCGTAGTTCGCGGCAATGCCTTCAGAGGCGGTATGCACGTCGAAGATGGTCGTGAGCCATGCTCCACCGAGGTCACTCACTGCGAGTCCTATGTTCATGATGCTCGCAAGCACGGCAAACATCGTTGCTTCCACGTTCTTTGGACAGACGCGCGCTGTTAAGACGAGGAGCGGCAAGAAGCCTATTTCTGAGAGGGGCCCTGAGATGAGCGTATCGGCAAGGGAGAAGAACTGCGGACTCACGCCGAGAAATTCATACCAGTGATAGATCAGCCCCATCGTAGGAAGCGAAAGCACGACGCTCGCCACCATAATCCAGAAGAAGAGCGTACGAAGGGGCAGAGACAGAAGGAATTTTCGAAAGATGACGATGCCGATGATGCCGGCGATGTGACTGACAAGAGAGATCCGTCCAAAAAATTCCGGCGTGAACTGTAATGCATCAATGAGGTAGTAGCTGAATGCGCCCCCGCTGGAGGGCGTTGCCCTCCAGATGAAGAGGAACAAGGCTGACCACAGGAGAGCTGGGGACAGGGCTCCTTTAAAGGAGCCGAAAGCCTGCTTTAGCGATGGCGCTCTGAATTCCTGCGGCTCTATCACGAAGAAGGCAAAGAGAGTCGTGAGGAGCGGCAGTGAGCCCGTGATGAGAAAAACGTTTCTCGCGCCGATCAGCTCTACGAGAACGCCCGATGCGTAGGAAACGATGAGTGCGCCTGTTAAAATGGCCGCGCGGCAGACGCTTTGCAGTTTTCCCGCTTCCTTCTGTGAACGGCTCCGCTCGGCGACGATGCCATCGACGATGACATCCGCCATGGCAAAGCCCATTCCGGAAAGAATGGAGGCGAAGAGGGCGCCGTAGAAATCCGAAACCCAGGTCGCCATCGAGAAATATCCCGCGGCGCCAAGTAACCCGGACAGGAACAGGTAGGGCTTCCTGCGCATCCGGAAAATCGGACGCATGTCGGAGAGCAGCCCGTAGATCGGTTTGACGCTCCAGGGCAGGATGGCGATGGATCCGAGGATCTGCGTCTGAACGATGGAGAGTCCCAGATCATCCTTGTAGTAGAACGTCGTTGCAACTCCCGCGAGCGACGTCGCTCCCGCAATGAAGTAGACGAACGGAATGAGGATGCCGGTCAGATCTCTGCGCATGCTAAACCCATGGTACAGGAATCTCCCGTTTTTTCGTCAAACGTGTCTCCGCGGCGCTATTTTGACGTAATAGCGCTGTTTTCTCTTCCTCGTTTCCACCAGGTTCCCGTTCGCCAGATTCATAATCAACGCATACAATCGGGGGCGGTTGCATGCGATGAGTTTGAGCGGATTTCCTTCATTCTCCGGATTCTTTCGTCGATGAGCGCTTTTGTCCCGATATCCGACCGGTACCGCACGGGGCCCTCCACCTGTTTGCAGAGATCTTCCGCGATTTTTTCAGCCTCTGCGATGGTGTCGCCGATGCCGACGATGGCGGCTGAACGCGATCCGCCGAGGAGCAGGCGTCCATCGTGCTCCTCCGTGATGTCGCCGAAGTAGAGGCGGGCATTGTCCGGCATCTCCGGAAATTTCACTTCCTGTCCCTTGTGATCCTTGTTTTCCGGATAGCCGTGAGGGGTGATGTATTTGCACACCGTCGCCTTCTTTGCGAAGCGAACGAGGTTGTCCGTAAGTTCTCCGCTGATGATGCCTTGGCAGACGGCGACGAAATCGGTCGTGAGGAGCGGCAGTACATTCAGGGCTTCGGGATCGCCGAAACGCGCGTTGAACTCGATCAATTTCACGCCTTCCCGTACCGCGATGAAACCGCCATAGAGAATTCCTTTGTAGGGTTCGCCGCATTCCTGGAGGAGGGCCTCCGCCGCGAGTCTGTTGATCTCCCGCGCGCGCGCCAGATCTTTTTTCTCAAGGAAAGGAAGCGAATGATCGCTGTCCGTGTAGGTTCCCATCCCTCCGGTGTTCGGGCCGGTATCGCCTTCGTACGCGCGCTTGTGATCCTGCACCGCCGGCATGTCGACGACTTTTTTCCCCGAGACGAAGCTGAGCAGGCTGAATTCGACGCCGATCAGTTTCTCTTCGACGACGACGCGCCCGCATTCTTCGATGCATTCCAATGCGTAATCGACGCCGTCCTCCACGTTTTCCAGATGTTCGCCCGACACTTTCACGCCCTTGCCGCCCTTGAGCGCGTCGTATTTCACGACGTAATTCCCATCCAGGGTGTCTTCGATGAAGGCCGTGATTTCCTTCCGGAGATGCCTTTTATCCATGCGTCCTTTAGCGTTCGCGCTGAAGCTCCTGAATTTCGGCGAGGCATCGATGCCGTATTTCTCGAGGAGATTTCTCGTGAATGCTTTGCTCGTTTCCACCTGGGCGAGGCGCTTCTTCGGCGCGACGCTCGGGATGCCGATGCCTTCCAGCGCGTCCGCGAGCCCCGCGCCGATCGGGTCATCGGGGCCGATCACGGCGAATGCCGGCTTTTCGTTCTTCGCGATGTCGATCACGGCGGGAAAATCCATGATGTTCATCGCAAAGTGGTCCTTCGCAAGCGCCCGGAGGCCGGGATTGCGATTCGGCGACAGGGAAATCAGTTCCGGCTTCTGCGAACTTCGGGCAAGAGCTTCAGCAATCGCATGCCCGCGAGCCGAGGAAGTTACGAGAAGAATTTTCATGAGATCAGGAGTGAGCTGATGGCCTTTAGCTTATAGAAATATTGCAAACCTAAAAGCCATAATCTATCAGCTATGAGCTTATACGAGCGCCATCATTTTGTATTGTTCTGAGCTCTCCTCCTCTTCCCTGGATTTCTCAAACTCATCGCGCGTGAGATTCCGCCCCGAGCCCAGTTGTTTTAGGAGCTTCGGCGTCACCTCCGGCGTCGGATATTTCCCCGTGAAGCAGCTGTCGCTGAAGCGCTTGATCTTGTGGTTGCCGACGCGGACGGCGTTATGGAGATCTTTGACGGTCGTGTAGAAGAGCCCGTCCGCACCGATCATTTTGCGGATCTCCTCGATCGTATGATTGGCCGCAATCAGATCCGTTGTCGTCGGGAGATCGATGCCGTAAGGGTCCGGTCCGATGATGGGAGGCGACGCGGAGGCGAAATAGACTTTCTTCGCTCCCGCTTTGCGCGCCATTTCAACGATCTTCTTGCTCGTATTGCCGCGGACGATCGAGTCATCGACGAGGAGCACGCTGTTTCCCCTCAACTCCAGATCGATCGGGTGCAGTTTGAAGTTCAGACTGCGCTTGCGCATCTCCTGACCCGGCATGATGAAAGTTCTGCCGATGTAACGGTTCTTCACGAAACCCTCGCGGTAGCGAACCTTCAGTTTGTCCGCGAGACCGGCGGCGGCGGGGCGGCCGGTGTCCGGAATGGGGATCACCGAGTCGATATGAATGCCCGCCGCTTTGATCTGCTTGGCGAGGGCTTCTCCCATGCGAACGCGCGCTTTGTAGACGTTGACGCCGTCGATCGTCGAATCCGGCGCAGCGAGGTACACCCATTCGAAGAGGCAGGGATTGAGCTCGCCGTGTCGGCAGATGCGCGCGTGCAATTTGTTGTGACGGTCGATGAAGACGGCCTCGCCCGGATGGATGTCACGGACGAATTCGTAATCGAGAGCCTTAAATACCGTGCTCTCCGAAGCGATCATATATTCTTCCTTCATGCCGTAGCGGCGCCTTCCCAGCTGCAGCGGACGGATGCCGTGCGGGTCGCGGAACCCGACGATGCCCTGTCCGCCGATCAAGGCGACGGCGGAATACGCGCCTTTGCAGCGGCGGTGGACCGTTCGGACGGCGCGGAAGATGTGATCCGGCGTCAGGTGCCTCGGTTTCTGCTTTCGGAGCGCGAGCGAGAACACATTGAGGAGCACTTCGCTGTCCGAGTTCGTATTGAGGTGACGATAGTCCTGTTCCTTGATCTCCTTCGCGAGCTCTAGGGCGTTCGTGAGGTTTCCGTTATGCGCCAGCGCGATGCCGAAGGGGGAATTGACGAAGAACGGCTGCGCTTCGAACTCGCTGCTGCACCCGGCCGTCGGGTAGCGGACGTGGCCGATGCCCATGGGCCCCTTCAACCTTGTGAGCGAGTGCGCATGGAAGACCTCGCTCACCATTCCGACGGATTTCTTCAGATGAAATTGGCTGTTGTAGGTCACAATCCCCGCCGCATCCTGTCCCCGGTGCTGCAGCACGATGAGGCCGTCATAGAGATCCTGGATCACGTCCCTGAAGCCGGAGACAGCGAGGATCCCGCACATATCAGAAGGGGAGGGAAGAAAATATACTCAAAACCGCCCCCCGCCTTGGAGAGCCGAAAATGAGCATGGAGAGGAGTTCCACAGACTCATTCTAATGACAAATTTGCCATTTGCAAGCCCGTGTATCAGTCCACCTGTAATTGCACTTTTCCTGGGTCGATGCCCACTGTAG
>JBBTTQ010000064.1:0-2116 GCA_038064175.1 Patescibacteria group bacterium | reverse complement strand
TCAGCTTGCCCGAAGCCATTTTCTGGAGTCTCTCCACCGCCTCCAGGCACTCCTGTGCACGCGTATTTTTCGGATCCAGACCGAGGGCATGGAGAAAGAGCGACTTCGCTTTCGGAAAATTCTGAACCTGCAGGTACGCGACACCAAGATCGCAGAGGGTGAGGATGCTCTGATGGTCCAGATTCAGCGATCGCTCCAGCGTCACAATACCCTGCGCGCGATGTTCGCCGCTGACGAACAGCGCCCAACCAAGGCAGCGTAAAATCTCGGCATTATTCGGCTTCAGTCTGTTCGCCGTACGAAGGGAGGACACGGCCTCCGACCACGATTCGTCGCGCGAGTGGAGGAATCCCAAAATGTAGTGACCGGTGTAGCTATCTTTGTCGAGAAGGACCGCGCGCCTGGCCGCCGCCTCCGCGCGCGTGAAGCGACCGAGACTGAGTTCATTATCAGCAATTTCTTCGAGAGCAGACACATTTTCAGGATCCTCCAGGAGGAGCTGCTCGAGGATCACGAGCGCCTCCGCGTGCCCGCCCTGGAGCTTCAATTGTTCCGCGCGCTCCAGGCGTTCGAGGACATCCGGCAGTGGCTGGTCGCTGGACATGGCAGAGGGGAATTGTACGGGAGGAACTCGGGATTACGCAAAGTAAATGAGCCAGAAAAGAGTGCGAATGAGGGCATACGCGCCACCGACGACGGCAAGTCCTATGAGCGACTGGATCATGAGGTCTTTGCCCTTGGAAAGCTGGTCGTCCTTGCCCCTCGAAAGAATCATCATAAAGGCTCCTATGAGAAAGAGGACGGTCGTGAAAATGATGGCCGTGAGCGCCAGCATCTCAACGACATTCCCTACGACGCCCAGGAGACTCAGTCCTGACCCCAAATCCACTGTCAAAGTTCTGACTGCGAGTGCAGATGCTCGGATGGGCGCCAAAGCGAGTCCCAGGAGCGGAAAAATCCGAAGAAAGAGGTTCCTCAGCATCGGTAAAGTATAGCAGAATTCACGATTCTTGTGCATGGGCGGCGTTTGGTAAATGTTGTAAAATGGAAAGAAACGGAAGACACGGAGGACAAAAAGATAAGGAAGATTGATTCCTCTCTGTCTTTCCCGTCGTTTCTACCTTTCGTGTCCTGTTGCCCTAAAAGCATAAAACTCCTAGACTCCCCGTCTCATGCAAAGCGGTTTCCACAGTCGCATGATTTCAGGCGCAGGTTCTTCCCAAAGCTCAAACGGGATGCCTCCCCGAAAGAAAAAATTGTCTGAACGTATGCATTTTTTCTTTCCTGCCAGTGGAAAAAAGAGGGGTCGCCTGGCAAACATTCTCCACATTCCCGTGGCGATTGCTCTCTGGACATCGCATCAGTGGCAACGACTCGGATGGAAACAATTTTCGCTGCGGGCGGTTGGACTCGGGATCCTTGGAAGTTTGCTATACCTCGGGATTCTCTGGCTCACGCTCCCGGATATCGACGACCCGCGGAGCCTTCTTTCGTCGCAGAGCACGGTGATCCTGGATCGAAACGGCATAGAACTCTATCGGCTGCACGGCGAGGAGGATCGCACCTTTGTCGACGGATCTCTCATTCCCGATCATCTCAAGAAAGCGATCATCGCCATCGAAGATGAACGCTACTACGATCGCGGTTGTATCGATGTCCGCGCGGTCGGGCGGGCGGTGTTCAGCTTCGGGCGCGGCGGAGGAGCATCCACAATTACCCGTCAATTGGCGCGGAATGCGCTGCATTTGAAGAGCGACAATCTTGTGAACCGAAAGATCAAGGAATTGATCCTCGGATGCCAGCTGGAAGCGAATTACAACAAAGAGGAACTTCTCGATCTATACCTGAATTGGATTCCCTTCGGTCAAAATGCCTACGGCGTGGAGCAGGCAAGCAGGCGCTACTTCGGCATTTCGGTCAAAGACCTGACACTCGCTGAGTCTGCGATCCTCGCTTCCCTTCCCCAACGTCCCACGTACTTCAGCCCCTACGGACCGCACGCGCGGACGAGTCTCGCGGAAGACGTTCTGGAGGGAATCCGCCTTGGAACTGTTAAGGATGAACGCGCTATTCCGGAGGACGCGATCCAGGGAGGAATCCTCGGCCGCACCTTCGG
>JBBTTQ010000063.1:0-16198 GCA_038064175.1 Patescibacteria group bacterium | reverse complement strand
CTGCAACCTGGCCACTCGTCCACCGAAGCTCCCACAGGAGCGAAGGTGGATTGAATGTCGTCCGCATGCAGGCATGGCGCACCCGTGCTACATTCCGTTCCAAATTACTTTTTTGATGGCCCCCCTGACCTTCCATCCCTCGTACGGCGTCCAACCGCATCTGGCATGCAGGTCTCTGCCATGAATCGACCATTCCCTTACAGGGTCGACGATCACGAGATCCGCCTTTGCGCCTTCGCGAATACCCTCCTTGCCAAGATGAAAAATGCGATTGGGATTGTCGAAGCAGAGACGGACGATATCCTGAGTTTTTAGTTTATAGCTGACAGTCTTTAAGTGTGGATGAGGCCATTGCCCATGTACGATCGAAAGTAGCAATGGAAGCATGGTTTCGACGCCCGGAACGCCGCTCGGAGCCTTGAGCGGATCGGGATTTTGTTTCTCCTCGAGCGTATGCGGGGCATGGTCTGTCGCGATGCAGTCAACCGTTCCATCGACAATGCCCCCCCAAAGCGCTTCCTGATCCTCTTTATCACGCAACGGCGGATTCATTTTGCCGAGCGTCCCGAGTGTTTTGTAGTCTTCGACGGTGAGAAAGAGATGATGCGGGGCAACTTCGCAGGTAACAGGCAACCCGTCACTCTTAGCTTCCCGGACGAGATCGAGCCCCACGGCGGTCGAAAGATGCGCGACGTGGAACTTCGTTCCGTATCGTCTTGCGAGGCCGATCGCGAACATAATGGCTTTTCGTTCAGACGCAGGGGGTCTTTTCAGTGAATGAACAGCAACAAGGGGTAAACCTTGTGGGGCAGGAACATTCCTGCCCCACAAGGTTTTATTTATTTCCGCATCCTCGCAGTGTGCGACGACGGTAATGCCGAGTTCCGCGCAGAGCTGGAATGTTTCCTCAAGCACCTCTTCAGATGCCTTCTGGTTCCCCGTGGAATGGTCGAGGTACACCTTCACGCCAACGCAGGATTCTTTGAGCCGCTTGAGTTCGTGATTATTCTGGATCCAGATACTTCGAAGCGCGATCAAATGACGGTGTTCAGTGATACCGAAGAAGAGGCGCATGTCGCAATCCTTTATGGTATGGGCACGACGGACTTTGTCCGCGAACGCTTCGACGGTGACCGTCGGCGGAACAGTATTCGGCATCTCGCACACCGTCGTCACCCCTCCTGCAAGGGCGGAGCTCGACTCGCTTCGCATATCGCCTTTGTGCGTCATGCCCGGCTCGCGGAAATGCACGTGGCAGTCGATGAGACCGGGGAAAATGAGCTCACCGTAGGCATCGATCACTTCAGAAGTATCTCTGGGGTACATCGGTTTGCTGGTTTGCTGGTTTGCTCGTTCAAATATGGATCGGATCACCCCATCCTCAATCAAAACATCCGCTTCCTCCGGACCGGATCCCCGGACGATCGTGCCGCCGCGGATGAAAATGGAAGAATTCATGGGAAGAACAGGAGACGAATCGCTCCGAAGACGATGACACAGAGAAGAAGTTTTTCAAAATGATCCTCGGAAACGTACCGGAGAAGCAATCGACCGCACCACGTGCCGATGAACACGGTCGGGATGGCTGCCAGGAACAGAATGACGGCCTCCTCTGACCAGGGAAATCGCCAGACATAGACCGATGCCTTGCCTGCATTCATGAAAAAAGCGAGAAACGCGGATGTGCCGACGAACTGCTCTTTCGTGAGTCCAAAACTTAAAAGCGCCGGCAACCTCAGTAATGCCCCATGCCCGAGGATTCCCCCGACCGCCCCATTCATGGCTCCCACCGTCATGAGTGTTGTACGTGTCGGTTTCAGACGCGGCATCAGATGAAACATATGCATCACAACGTACACGAGACACAGAGCTGCGAGAGAAACTTCGAGAACCCGTTCCGGAAGAATAAAAAGGAGAAAGGCCCCCGAGAAGCTCGCCGGAATTCCGGCGAGGAGATACCAAGAAACCATGTCCCAGCGAACGTACGTATGAAAATGCGCCAGTTTTGCGAGTTGAATGATAAACCCGAGCAGCGAAACCAGAATAATGCTCGTCCGGATATCGATGAAAAATGTCGCCGCGAGCGTCAAGAGAATGCCGAGACCCCCGCCGGCGATCGTTGAAAAAATCGCCCCCGCGAAGAGAATGGGGAGGATCAGAAAGAGTGGCGGCATAGTCAGGCTTTGCTGAGAAGCATCGAGAGCAGCGCCATCCTAAGCGGCACGCCATTCCCGGTCTGCCGGAAGTAGGCGGCGGTCTTGAGCTGATCGACGTCGGACGCGATTTCACCGACCCTCGGGAGTGGATGCATGACCGTGACTTTTTTGCCCTTCAACATGGAGGCGGTGAGGTGGTACTTGTTTTTGAGGCGTTCGTACTCGCTTCTGTCCGCAAACCGTTCCCGCTGAACGCGGGTCATGTAGAGAATGTCGGCGTCAAATCCCTCCTTGAGGTCATGCGTTTCCCTGAAGGACAGCTTCTTCTCTTTGAGGAAATCCGTGACCTTGAACGGCATCGTGAGTTCCTTCGGCGAGATGAAGATGAATTTGATCTTCGGGTAGAGACCGAGGAGGAAGGAAAGGGAATGGACCGTGCGTCCGTAGCGGAGATCCCCCACCATCGCGATCGTGAGTCCTTCGATTTTCCCCAGTTCTTTCTGGATCGTGAAGAGATCCAAAAGCGCCTGCGTCGGGTGCTGGCCGGGGCCGTCGCCCGCATTGATGAAGGGAACCGGGCAGACGGAGGCGGCCTTGTCCGCGCTCCCCTGTTCTGGGTGACGCATCACGACGATATCCGCGTACCGGCCGACGACCTGCATGGTGTCCTCCACCGTCTCTCCCTTGTACATGGAACTGAACTGGATTCCCTCCGCTGTAATCACACTGCCGCCGAGCCGCGTCATGGCGGTCTCGAAACTGAGCCGGGTGCGCGTCGAAGGCTCGTAGAAAAGGCTTGCGAGAATTTTCCCTTTGAGTCTGCCATCGCCTCCTTTCTTCAGAACCTTCTCCATCGCATGAGCTTCCTTCAAAATGGCGTCCGTGTCCTTCCTGAGAAGTTGTTTTGTGGAAGTGAGGTGACGGAGGGAGAGACGCATCCGGAAACGGAGTGTAGCGCACGGCCGTGTGATTGACAAGAAATAATAATATTATTTTATGAAATAAGGCTGCTCAAGAAGTGTTCGGCATTTTGAACCTTCCATAGAGCCGCCCCGCACGCGGGGCGGCTCTATAAAAAGGAGAGGTTATGGAACATCCGCTGCGCTAGAATTCGCTTGTGTCCACACGAGCCATCGCCACCTCCGCCGTCTGGCAGATCGCGAGCCAGTGCGTTATGGCGCTCCTGTCGATCATCACGGTGAAGTTTGTCGCGATGGGACTCAGTAAAGAGCTCTTCGGGAACTACAACTCCGCCTACGGGTACCTGCAGCTCTTCGGGATCCTCGCGGACTTCGGGCTCTATGCAGTCGCCGTGCGGGAGGTGAGCAGGGTGAAGAACCGCGCGGAGGTTTTGGGCGCCCTCATCATCCTTCGGTGCGTGATCCTAGCCTTAGCCCTAGCCCTAGCCCTCGTATTCGTCTGGATTCTGCCTGTGTGGAAAGGCACGCCGCTGCCCCTCGGGGTTACGATTGCCGCACTCGTCCCCTTCTTCACATTGCTCGCGGGAATCCTCCGGACGATTTTCCAAGTTTCTTTCAAAATGCATTACGTCTTCGTTGCGGAGGTCACGCAGCGCATCGTCACGGCATCACTCATCGGCCTCCTTGTACTTCTTGGTGTGCGCGGCAGCACGGATCTCGACGACTATCACCATTTCCTTTTCATCGGAGGCGTCGGCGCGTTCGTCCTCTTCTTCCTCTCCTTCCTCTACGGCGACCGGCTAATGAAGATCCGCCCGCAGTGGAATGGCGCGCTGATCAAAGACCTTGTGAAGAAAGCGGCGCCCTTCGGCCTCGCCTATCTTTGCATCGCGCTGTACCGCCAGAGCGACGTGACGTTGATCGCCCTGCTCCGGACCGACTATGATCTCCAGAATGCCTACTACGGCCCCGTCATCCGGATGATGGATATGGCGTTTCTGATTCCCATGTTTTTGCTGAACTCAGCGCTCCCTGTCTTAAGCGAGCGGGACAGCAGAGGCGAGCCGACGAAAGGTATTCTCGGCAAAACATTCCTCGCCGTTACGCTGCTTTCGGGCATCGCGGGACTCTTTGCGTACTTCTGGGCACGGCCGCTCGTCGAACTCCTCACGACAAGCGCGTTTTTGAGCACAGCGACGCGCCCGGGATCCGACACCGCGCTCCGGCTACTCGCGATTCCGATGTTCCTGAACGGCATCGCGCTCTTCGGGTTCTATGTCCTCCTCACGCGCCACCGGTGGAAGGAATTAACGGCGGTTCTTGGAGCGGGCGCGATTCTCTCTGTCACTCTGAATATGCTTCTCATTCCGGATTTTGGTTTTGTCGGAGCATCCGCGACATCGATCGCCGTGCATATATTCCTCTCGCTCTTCCTTCTACCTCTCAGTTTCCGCGCCATGCGGTTTTCTCTCTCACGACAGCAACTGATTCGGTGGTTCTTTTTCCTCCTCGCAGCAGCTCTCTTTCTTTGGGGTACAGCGTCGCTTCTTGTCTCCTCCTCATGGACCCTTGGAATGTTGTTTTTGGCATCGTCTTTCCTTCTGGTCCTGGCATGGATCACGGGGTTGCCGCACGCGCTCGGGATGGGGAAATGACCGGTGTTCCAGGGCTGGGAATGGCCGTTCTTCAGGAGAAATATATCTTGTCTAAAGAACGCAAATTTGCTATAATAATCAGAATACACACCCATGAAATCCATCCATATACTCCTCGTCAGCATCCTTCTCTGCGCGCCTCTCCGCGCATTTGGAGCCACTCCAAACGGGGTGTCCGGAATTTTTGCGGAGATGCGGGGTCCGGATCTCTTTGTCCGCTGGAACGCGCCGCAGGAGGGAGCGGATGTAGCATCCTATCGCGTGTACTTGAGCGACGAATCCATCTTGGAAAACGGAGGACAATACGACGATTTTGAAACGACCGACGGCCCGACTCCGGAGCACATTCTCCGAAATCCTCCGCAGGCCTTTCCGCTCTACGTCAGCGTTCTCGCGGTGAACAGTGAAGGAGAGGAGAGTAGATATTTCCTCGAAGAGGTGGCCATTGACACGAGAGGCGTGGGAGCACCCGACCCCGTCGAAGGACCTCCTTCTCCATCCGAGGTTGAAACCACGCCGGAAGAAGATAATGGAATTCCGGAAAACGGCGTGCCCCCGCAGGGATGGTCGATGACGGAGCAGTTGGTTGAACAGGGAACGGAATTCGTCCTTCTCTCCGTTCGCGCGATCTCCGCGACGGGCGTTCTCCTCGAGTTCACGTTGCCGCCGCACGTACCCACGGATCAGGCCAGGGAAGCATTCAAGATCACCGACGGAGAAGGAAAGGAACTCCCGATTGTTCGCATCCGACTCCTTGGGCCCAGTCTGCAACTCGACACGCATCCGCAAATACGCAACAAGGCATACATCCTCCAGGTCTCTTCCGCCCTCACAACGGCCGGATCGGACGGAACCCTCCTGAGCATCAACCCCGAAGGGAGCAAAGCTCTCTTCATAGGACACGAAACAGGACTGGAATCCGAAGAGCCGATTCTTCCTCCGGATGTCCGAAACCTGACATTGAAATCAGAGCGCTCAGACACTGCCTACACGGTAACGGCGGCATGGGAAAATACAGGCTCCAGCGAAAATGTCAGCGCCTTTGAACTCCGCCAAAGTCGCGACGACGGAAAGACCTGGAACGGCCCCGAAAAAATCTCCGCGGAAATCACAACGGTGAATGTTGAGAATGTTGAGCCGGGTCGGTTCAGCCTGGCCGTGCGCTCGGTCTCGCCGACAGGCCACACGTCGCAGGGTGTTACGGTTTCGATCACGCTGGCGCCGATCAGGAAGAGCGACGGACTCTCGGACTCGGGAATCGGGCTCGCGGCAGTCCTCGCGACGTCAGGGGCGATTGTGGGGTGGAAAAAAGCCAGGCGCAGCTAGACACGAAAGACAAATGAAGAGAGTTCTGTCGGTCAATGGAACGCCACTTTTGGCTTGCATTAAACAATAAAACGATGCACGTCATTTTAAATTACGGAAAACCGCAGAAGTGGCCGACAGATACGCCTATTCTTACGACATACCTATGCGTCCGTATCAAAAACTCGTGTCCTCTCGGCTCTGGCAACTTACAATAATCGCGGGGCTTGCAGGAATGGCCTGCTTACTCTGGAGAGAGATACTCCTCCTCCCCGACGGTCGGATGCACGCCCACATCCTCGACGTGGGACAGGGCGATTCCATTCTTCTGGTTTCTCCGCGTGGCGCTCAGGTGCTGATCGACGGCGGACCGGACATGGGCACGCTCGAGGAGATCGGCCGCCTGATGCCCTTTTTCGACCGTACGATCGAGATCCTCGTCCTCACGCACCCGAACACCGACCACCTTATGGCTTTTCCGGAATTGTTCCGTCGTTACCGTATCGGACGCATTCTCCTCTCGGGCGCGCGGTACAATCTTCCTCCGTACGATGCGATCCTGACGGAGGTTTTGAGACAGAAAATCCCCGTCATCATCGCGGACCCGGAAGAAGATATCGCATTGGACGACGGACTCATCCTCGATGTTCTCTGGCCGCCACGGGAATGGTTCGGAGCTCCCCTGCGGGAAGTGAATGACGCGTCCGTCGTTCTGCTTGCGCGCTACGGCACAGGATCCATCCTCCTCACGGGCGATATGGAAGCGCGTTCCGAACGCGCGATCCTGGCATCGGGCGCGGACGTAAAGACGATGATTCTTAAAGTCGCCCATCACGGCAGCAGGACGTCGTCCTCCACCGGGTTCCTCCTCGCCGCGCAACCGCGGGTCGCGGCTATTTCACTCGGAAAAGGCAATCGTTACGGCCATCCGCATCCGAGCATCACCGAGCGATTCAGGGGATTTCGAATCCCTGTCCAGAGGACGGATCTGGAGGGAACGATTTCATTCATATGGTAGGCAAGCATGGTTACGGGTTGCGAGTTACGAGTTTTGGATGGAACCCGCAACCAGCAAACCCGAAACTATCGCCTCCTGAGTCCCCTTTCTCTACACTAACCATATGAAAGTGATTCTCCTCCTCGGCGGCCGGTCGAAGCGATTTTGGCCGCTCCGGGAAAAATCTTTGTTTCCCGTGTGCGGAGTCACTCTCCTCGAACACCAGTTGAACGCTCTTTCGAGGGCGGGCTTCAAAGACGTCACGATCGTCGGCGGTGCGCATAATCTTTCGGCGATCCGTTCTCAGTTTCCAAAGCTCCAAGCGGTGAAGCAGGAGGATCTGGACCTTGGCATGCAAGGGGCGCTTCTCTCTGCCCTGCCGAAGATCAAGGATAAACCTGTGCTCATCATCAGTGGGAATGACGTTACCGATTCCTCCGCATTCCAGGCGCTCAAAAATGCCGCCACAAAAGGACGGGGCGCAGTTCTCGCGAAGAAAGTGAAACGCTATTTCCCGGGCGGATACCTCACGGTGAAAGCCGGCCGCGTGCGCTCGGTCGTTGAAAAACCGGGGGAGGGTAAGGAACCCAGCGATCTCATCAATATCGTCGCGCACATCCATCCGAGCGCTTCAAAACTCCTTGCCGAATTACGCAAACACCGAAGCGAACGGGATGACGGATATGAGCGCGCGCTCACCGCTCTGGCGCAGGACACGGAGTATCGCGCCGTTCCGTACAACGGCTTCTGGCAGCCTGTGAAATATCCGTGGCACCTTCTCGATCTTCTGCCGCACTTCCTTGAGACCTATGCAAAGAGATTCAAAGGCGGGAAAGCGACGATCCACCGCACCGCCGTGATCGAAGGCAAGGTGACGATCGGGAGCGGCGTGCGCGTCCTCCCTCATGCCACCATCGTCGGCCCCGCGACGATCGGCGACAACACGATCATCGGCACGAATGCGCTCGTGCGCGGATCTTCCGTCGGCCGCGGTTCTGTGATCGGGTACGGAACCGAAATCAAGGGGAGTATTTTGGGGGACGGCGTATGGACCCACATGGCCTACATCGGCGACAGCGTCGTCGGTTCCAATGTCGCCTTCGGCGGAGGATGCACGACGGGCAATTTTCGCCTCGATGAAAGCGAGATCGCCTCGGTCGTGGACGGAGAGAAAATCCCGACAGGCCGCACGAAGTTTGGGGCTGTTCTTGGAGAAGGCGTGCGTCTGGGGATCCAGGTCGGCATAAATCCGGGCGTAAAAATCTGCGGAGGAAGTTTTATTGCGGGCGGGGTGTATTTGGAAGAGGACGTGCGGCAGGAAAGTTTTGTTTCCATGAAGAATGGAATGCTCATAACGAGACCGAATAAGTTTTCCACAAAGCCTGCGGAGAATCGGGAAAAGTACCAGAAAACGCTCTAATTCTCCGGATTTTGCACAAAAAAGTTATCCACACGACCTGTGGATAAGGCAAAACTGGAGGGGTTAATTTTTACCATAAACAGATCGTTGTTTTCATTGATTTTCCTCTTACACAGGCCATTATCAAAAAATAATATTCTTGGTGAATTTTGGAGCGGTTGTCCACGAGTTTTCCACATTGCTCCCACACAAGAAATGTGCGCATTCTTTCGGGGATCCTGATGTGCGAGCCGAAGCCTCTAAAGGAATCATGATGTTTCCACAGAGAATATGGTGAAAAGAGGAAAGTGCGGAAGATACTATGATGATGACGAATTTGGAATATACCTGATACTATATCCTCCTATGAAATTTTCCTGTTCCACATCAAATCTCCAGCAAGCGCTCAATCTTGTTAGTAGGGCGATTGGAACGCAGCAAGCGCTCCCAATTTTGGGAAATATTCTTATGGAAGCGGAAGGCAAACGCTGCACCGTCAGCGCGACAGATTTAGAGCTGAGTATTATCACAAACTTCGAAGCGAAAATTGAGAATGAAGGATCCATCACTATTCCCGCAAAAGCCATATTGAACTTTGCGCAATACTCCAATGATCCGGAGGTTCTCCTGGAAACAAGCGAGGGGACACAACTCAAGTGCACGTCAAAACACGGGAAGACGCTCATTGCGGGCGAGGCGGCAACAGAATACCCAACTATTTCGACGGTGGAGAAACAAACATCATTCACGTTGGAGGCAGCTCCTCTCTTGGAGGCGCTCCATATGGTGACCTTCGCGTCAGCGAAGACATCTCTGCGTCCGGTTCTCTCCGGCGTGTATGTGCGGACAGAAAAAGGAAAGCTCGTGTTGGTGGCCACAGACAGTTATCGCCTCTCGGAGTACAAGATGCCAGCGGAAGGCGGACCCGCGGATATTTCCTGCATTATTCCGACGAAGATCCTCGAGGAATTGAAGGTGATCCTAGGATCAAAACGCGGGGAGAAAAACGCAAAAGAAGGAAAGGAAAACAAAGACGGCAGGGAAGACAGGAAAGAGTCCGTGAAAGTGGAAGTGACCCTCAGTCGGCAGCAGGTGGAGTTCCAAATCAACCACACTCGCCTCCTCTCCCGCCTTATCGACGGGAAATTCCCGGACTACGAGCAAATTATTCCCAAAGAGAAAAAAACAACGGCGCTCTTCAATACAAAGGAACTCCTTATCACCACGCGCCGCATGCATTACTTCGCGAAGGAGATGAATAACAATCTCACGTTTCACGTCGGAAAGGATCAGACGAAGATCATAACGCCGCAAACGCAGGCGGGCCGCGACGAAGCGATGCTCTCCGTCGAACGGACCGGAGGCGACAACAAAATCGCCTTGAGTTCTTCCTATCTCCTCGATTTTCTCGGTCACCTGGAATCGGAGACCACCGAAATGCGGATCGTGGACGGCATGCACCCGGCCGTTTTCGCAACGCCGGAAAATCCGCATTTCCTGCACCTCATCATGCCTCTCCGGATGCACGATGAATGAATCGATTCTTGACATCCAAGCGATGCTTGTGCCATGATATTCGTGTCTGGGGGAAATGGAACGCACACACAGACGACTTTTTTTAGAAAACTGCGAAATCATCGAACATGCAGCCATCGCTCCTCGTAGGAAAAGACACCCATCGTGAACTCAGCGACCTGCTCCAAAAGAGCGGGAATTTGGTGATCTCCGGAGCGTCCAATGAAACAGCGAAATCCTTACTCCTGAGTCACCTCCTCTCCTTTCATCCTTCGCGTACGCTCCTTGTCACAGAAAACGAAGGATCAGCCGAAGGACTCAAGCAGTGGCTCCGGTTCTTCGGGGAGGACGCGAAGGAATTGCTGCCGGTAGAAAACGATGCGGGAGAACTCGCGCCGGAGCGGCTGCAGACATACCTCTTCTTTATGCAGGAAACGCATGATGCGTCTGTGTGGCAGGAACGTTCCTGCCACACAGACGCTATTTTCGTCGCAACCCGGAAAACCTGGGAGGCCCCTTTCCCTCTCTATGGCGAGTTGCAGGAGAAAAGCATCACCTTGAAGAAGGAACAGAAGATCAACTTCACCGAGATCATCGAACGCTTCATCGAAAACGGATACACACACGGAGAGGATCTGTATCTGCGCCCGGGCGAATACCGGAGAATCGGAGATGTTCTCGACCTGTATCCGATCCAGTCCGGCCATCCTTATCGCGTGATTTTCAATTTTGACGCCGTGGAGCAGATTCTTGCGGTCGACTCCCTCGATCTCGGCAAAACGGAGCCCGCAGGAAATGAACTGAAGATTTTTCCCGTGCGGTCAACAAGGTCGGAACCGCTCCACAAGCAATTTCCCAAAAACGTACTCCTGGCGCTGGATGACCTGAGCGAAAGTGCGAAGCCGAAGGGCGCGCCCGTTCTCACCTTCACGGCCTTCCCGGAAACCCAGGAGAATCACGCGCACCTCCGGTACCTGTCCGTTTTGAAGTTCTACACGCTTACGGATTTCTTGAACGACATCAGAGACAAGCTCCAGCAGGACTGGACGCTCCTCATCGTGACGAAGCGTGCGGAGGAACTTGAAAAAATCCTCGAGGAAGAAAGGATTACTCATCGTGTGCATGATTCAAAACGAGCAACCATCCATACTCAGCCAGGAGCGATCACCATCATCCCAGCCGCCGAAGACGATCATCTTCCCCACTCTCTCCAGAACCCCGACCTCAAATGCGCGCTCCTGACCGACCGCGAAATTTTCACACTCAAGAAGGCCATAAAGCAGCGGAGCGTTCAGAAGCTCGCGCTCGATTTCATCACGTCCCTCCAGCAGGGGGACTACGTCGTCCACATGGACCACGGCATCGGCCACTTCGAGGGGATGACCCAGAAGGAAGTGGATGACATTCCACGGGAGTACCTGGAGTTGACCTACGCCGGCGGCGACAAACTCTTCGTGCCGGTCGATCAGGCGGACAAACTCAGCAAGTACGTGCATGAGGAGGGACAGGAACCCATCCTCACGCGCCTCGGGGCCGTCGAGTGGAAGAGGGTGGCGGAGAAGATGCGTCAGGAGACGAGAGAGATGGCAAAAGAGCTCCTGGATCTCTATGCCCGCCGGGCAAAAGCGCGCGGCCACGCCTATCCGGAGGACTCAAAAGAGCAGCGACTCTTCGAGGAAAAATTCCCCTACCAGGAAACGCCCGGCCAGCTCAAAGCCATCGAAGACATCAAGGCGGATATGGAAGACCCCCATCCCATGGATAGGCTCGTCTGCGGAGACGTGGGATTCGGGAAAACGGAAGTCGCCATGCGCGCCGCATTCAAAGCTGCTCAGGCGGGAAAACAGGTCGCCGTCATCGCGCCCATCACCATTCTCGCTGACCAGCACTTCAGGAACTTTCAGGACCGCATGAAAGATTTCGACATCAGGATCGACATGATGTCGCGTTTCCGGTCGCCGAAGGAACAGAAAGAAACCATCGAACGGCTTCGGAAGGGCGACGTGCAGATCGTCATCGGCACGCACCGGTTGCTGCAGGACGATGTGAAGTTTTTGAATCTCGGTCTCGTGGTTATCGACGAAGAGCAGAGGTTCGGCGTGAAGCAGAAGGAGAAATTCAAATCCTTGCGCGCCTCGGTGGATATCCTGACGCTCACCGCAACGCCGATCCCGCGCACACTCAATTTAGGGCTCCACAAACTCCGGGACATTACGGCGATCACGACGCCGCCGCCGGGGCGCCTCCCCATCATCACCGAAGTTCGCAAGTACAGTGATGAGCTTACGCGTCAGGCGCTTTTGAACGAACTCAAGCGCGGCGGACAGAGTTTCGTTCTCCATAACAGAGTCGAGACGATCGACGCCTTCGCAGACAAGCTCCGCTCCCTCGTTCCCGAGGCGACATTCGTCGTCGGACACGGGCAGCTGAATCCGGAGGCTCTCGAAGAGCGCATCATCGCCTTCAAGGAGGGAAGGTACGACGTGCTCGTAAGCTCCACGATCATCGAGAACGGCATCGATCTCCCGAGGGCGAACACGCTCATTGTGAACGAGGCGGAGAAGTTCGGTCTCGCACAGCTCTACCAGCTCCGCGGGCGGGTTGGCAGGTCCAAAGTACAGGCTTACGCGTACTTCTTGTACCACACTCAGAAGCTCAAGGATGACGCCAAGAAGCGTCTCCGCGCCATTGTCGAGGCGTGCGAGCTCGGGTCCGGCTTCCAGGTCGCCATGCGAGACCTCGAGATCCGCGGCGCGGGGGAGATCCTCGGCGCCTCGCAGTCGGGCACGATGCAAACCGTGGGCGTCAGCCACTACCTCCGGATGCTGAAGCACGCCGTCGATGAACTCGCGGCCGGTGGCAGGGAGGTGGAAGAAGAAGAGGCCGCGGTCGAGATCCAGCTTCCGGTGGAGGCGTTGATTCCCGCGTACTACATCCCCGATGAGCAGGAAAAAATCTCGGTATACCAGAAGCTTGCAAGCTCCGAGAACGAGGATATTTTGCAGGAATTCGAAAACGATCTTCACGAAGAATACGGGGAACTTCCGAGGGAAGCACAAAATCTCTTCGCTATCTTGCGGCTGAAGCTGGCGGCACGGAGGTCCGGCGTGCAGCGCATCAAGATGGAAGAGCTTTCGAAGACTCATCGCGACATCGTCCTGACCCTTGCGCCGCGCGTAACGGCGAAAGAAATCATGCAGCTTCTGGCGAAAGAAACACAATGGAGGATCACGGGATCCGCGCTCAGGATCGACGAAGAAGAACTTATGAAACGGTCTCCGGGCGGGGATTTCGTTTCGAGGCTGACGGAGGAAATAAGTCTTCTGGAGAAGAAGAAAACGGTCAGGAAATAGCTGCCTGTTGTGCAGAATGCGGAATTCATTCAACTGCGTGAGGACGCGCACGTGGGCAACGTGCGCTGGTTGGAATGTCAGCTGTACGATGATTCTTGTAAAACCTCTCAAAATCAGCTATAATACTAAGAAATGCAGACCAACACCCATTCCGATCCGAAGCCCATCCCTCCGGCCATTCCGACCGGTCAGGAACTCTACGATTCCATCATGGGGCACATCGAGCCGGAACTGACGACCTCCGCTCTCCCCCTCCTTGCGGAACATTACCAAAACGAAACTCCCGAAGAGGCGACGGCGCGCAAACAACGCTACGAACTTGCGTTTGAGCGGTACGATCAGGCGTATGACGGTTACATCCAAACGCTTCACGCCCAAGCAGACCGCTATCGCAGGCAATCGTTTGCGCACGTGGAGCTTAAGAGCCGTGAGTGGGACAAAGGTTTTCTGGATCAGTTGCACGGAGCCATTCTTGAGGCCGAATGATGTTTCGCCCCTCTATTCTCACAGGCCTTCACGAGCACCGATTGCTGCTCGATGCGGAAATGCCGCAACCGGAAGACCATGTGCCTAAGCCTGAACTTTTGCAAAATGTGCAGTCTGCGGAAACGAAAGAACTTTCAAAGGGTCGCGAGGAATTGAAGAAAGCCTATGAATCTCCGACAAGTTTTGCCGAGCGCCGCGTTGCCGGTTCTATCGCAAAAGCCGATGAGGAAATCAGGGATGTCGAAGAAGACGTGGAAAAAATAAAGAAGCGTTCCAGTGAACTTGAGCGGCATGACATGGTTGCAGATGCAACAAAAAATATTCTCATTCCAGTTGGCGGAATCCTGACTCTGGATGCGAAAACGATGCCGGAGTCCGTTCCCGCGAGCAAGCAACAGGCCGGGATCAAAGCTAAAACCGCGGAGGCCAAGGAAATCCGTGAGGAGAAGGTCATTGCCCCGGAGAGTCCCGATGCACAAGTGAAAGCAGGCGCTCAAGGGGCAAGGAAAGAAACCGAGGAGCCGGCGACGCCCCCCGGTTCGCCGGAGGCGACAGTCAAGGAAGGCGAATATCCGAAGATCAAGAAAGTAATGGATGATGCGATGGCGGTTCTCCGGTCGGACAGAGCGGACATTGGCAAAAAAGCGGAGGCGCTGGCGACGCTCCTCGGCGGTATTTTTAAGTTAAGCCTCCGCATGTCGTCGTATGTGCGCGGGGTGGACCCGGACACGAACGAGACTGTAGAGAAACGCGACGACAAGAAACCCGTGGAGCTCGTGAAAAATCCCAAAAAAGAAATTCCTCAAATCGACGACGAACTCTACGGGAAACGAAAGAAATACAAAGCGGCTCAGGAAGCACTGACTTCCATGACGGAAGCGACTCCGAGCGAAACGCGCGCTGAGCTGGAGCGGGACACGAAAGAGCTGAAAAAGAGCATCAGTGATTTGGAAAAGCGGCAAGCGGAACTTGGCAAAGAACAGGCGCGCCGCGAAGCGGAGATTCCGAAGGAATGTAACGCCGATCTCGTCGAGAACATCACCTTCGGCTCCGGTGAAAAACCGAACGATTGGGACGATCTCACGATCGTTCTCAAGGAGGGGGCGGATATTGATGCATTCACGCAGAAAATAAAGGGACAGGAGGGTTTCACTGTGAACAAAGAAAAGAGAACGATTACGATCGATCCTCCCGGGGGATTCTGGGCGAACGCTCCCGGGAGCGGCAGCGAATACAATGCAAAAGCTCTCTTTGATGCTATAAAAATCGTTCCTGCGCCCGGGGTGCAGACAATAGAAGCCACATCGAATGTCGAAAATCTGCAGTTCGCAAGCGAAAGTGCAAATGCAGTGGCACCTGTAAAAGAGAATATCACAAAAACACCCGTAACGCCTGAACAGCTTCAGAGTCTTGAAACCACAAGGAAAGCGGCTGAGGCGCGTTATCAGGAGAAAGAAGCCTATATGCGGCCGGAGGAAAGGTACTTCGATGAAGGTGAACGCATAGCGCGGGCAGAAGGCCTCATCCATGCACTCGATGAAGAAATCAAGGCGCGCGATGCCTCTGGTCAGTCGGAGGAGATACTGGCACCGCTCAGGGCGCTTGGAAGAAAAACAGTCTATGAGCGCAATCAGGCGGCCGTGTTTGCAACCCGTAAAAGGATGGATGAAATCATTTCAAGACAGGAAAAGGAAATCGAGCGTATCTACAAGGAGAAAAGTTCCCGGAACTGGTTTGCGCATGTCTCCGAAGCGCTTACGGGGCACACGCCGTATGACACGGAGCGGCAAATCGCAGAACAGAAACTTTTTTCCGCCATGCGCGTGAAAGAAAAAATACTTTCGGAGGCTGTCCGGGAAATCACAAAGCCGGATGTCGGCAGCATCGACATGAATCTGGTCGCGGAGAAAATGGCGCAGGTGGAGATGAACATCCGGAATCTGCAAAAACACGTCAGTACGGCAGAGGATTGGAATTTGCAGCAGGAAATGCTCACAACCACCCGCGATGTCGGCATTATCGTGCTCACGATGCCTCTTTCGTTCGTAGGAGGCGGAGCTGCGGCAGGATACAGCGGAGCTATGAAAGCAGGCGCTTTCATGGGCGCCAGAATGGCTCTTGCGGATTCCGCAGCCCGCAATATGGAGAATGTGCAGAGCGGGCAGAAGTCGGTCGGACAGGCCGTGAAAGATACGGTTTCCGACACCGGGAAGGGCGCCGTTGCGGGCGCGGTGCTCGGCGCCGCAGGCAAACGCATGGAGCCCATTGTGGAATCCGGGCTGTCCAGCGCGGGGAAAGCATTGTCGCGTCTGCGCGCGAAGCCGCCCACTCCGCCGAAGACCATGCCGAACGTGAAATCAATGACCGGGGAACCTCCCGTTATGAATCCCCGTGCGAATCCCAAAGCGGAAC
>JBBTTQ010000062.1:0-4388 GCA_038064175.1 Patescibacteria group bacterium | reverse complement strand
ATAGACGGCTGTTGCAATACGAACAGACAAGTTCCTCCACGGGCAATCCCTGCCAGAGTGCTCGGGCAGTCTCAAGATCGTACCTGCGGAAATGCTCGAAGCCGCGATCGTGCGGGCTCCAGAGTTTTTTATCGGCCGGAGCCATCACAAGAAGCACCGCTCCGAGTTTCATCGCATGGATCAGATCGCGCACAAGCGTGCGGTCATCCAGAACATGCTCGAGAACATCCGCAAGAAGAACGATGTCCGCGTTCGCCATTTCCTTCGGCACGTCACGAGGGGCAATACCCTGGATAAATCTGCAGTGCGGGAAGTGTTTGCGCGCAAAAGACATGGCCTCCATAACCGGTTCCACGCCTGTGCAATCGTACTCCGCGGAAAAAGCGGCGGTATTGCCGCCCGTGCCGCATCCGACGTCGAGAAGCTTCCTGCCTGTACGGACGGGAACGAGCCTTGAGAGCAGTGCGCGAAAGATCGTCCTGCGGCCGCAGAACCACCAGTGGCGATCTTCGATTTTGGCATGGACCTGAAATTGCGGCAACTGCATACAGGAAGAGCCTAGGGCAAAGATGGCAAGCAGGGCAAAGAGGGCAAAACAACATTGCCCTTCTTGTATTTTTTTGCCTCTCTTGTCCTTCATTCTTGTTCTTTCTGATACAATTTCTGCGATGTCTAAGCTCTCAATCTTCGCTGATCTCTGGCAGTTCATGCGGGTGCGCAAGAAGTGGTGGCTGATGCCGATCCTCATCGTCATCATCCTCTTCGGTCTCCTCCTCATTTTCGCTCAGAACTCGGTATTGGCGCCATTTATCTACACGCTTATTTAATGTCCAAACTCTCCATCTTCGCCGATCTCTGGCAGTTCATGCTGGTGCGCAAGAAGTGGTGGCTGCTGCCCCTGATCCTCCTCATCACGTTGCTCGGTCTGATTCTTATTTTCGCACAGGGATCGCCTTTGGCGCCGTTCATTTACACCGTATTCTAAGAATATTGGTGATTTCAAAAAGCTATAAGCTATGTCCGCCATGAATCTCCCGCGCCCCTTGAACTGGCTCTATAAAGGATGGATGGCTTTCAGCCACGTGCTCGGGATGGTGATGAGCAAGATCATCCTGACGATTCTCTGGCTCACCGCGTTCACAATCTATGCGCTGGTGTTGAAAATCGGAAACCTCTTCCGCGCAAAGGAACATCCTTCCACGTACTGGATCGACGCACAGTCGGATTTTGAAAACAGTATGAAGTACCAATTCTAGTTTATAGCTTTTGCCTTATAGCTTATAGAAAGCATCGTCCTAAAAGCTATCAGCTATAAGCTCATGCCCCACGAAATTATCACTGCATCATGAAGCCCATGTATATCCTCGGCCTTTCCTGCTACTACCACGACAGCGGTGTGGCCCTCCTGAAGGACGGTGAAATCGTCTTCGCGGCGCAGGAGGAACGCTACACCAGAAAGAAACATGACGAAGCGCTGCCCGTGAAAGCGGTCAAACAGGCGCTGAAGTTCGCGAGGATTACCATCAACGATATTGATGCCATCGGATTTTACGAAAAACCGCTCCTCAAATTTTTTGACCGCATCCTCCGGACGTATTTCAAAGTCTGGCCGAGAGGGCTCATCTCCTATCACCGCGCCATGCAGGAGTGGATGACGAAGAAACTCTGGATCCCGACGAACATCCAGAAGGAACTGAAATACAAGGGACCCATCTATTACGTCCAGCACCATGAATCGCACGCGGCCTCCTCCTATTACTGTTCGGGATTTGCGGATGCCGCCATCGTCACCGTCGACGGCGTCGGCGAATGGGCGACGACCACCATCGGCTACGGCAGAGGTACGGAGATGAAGCTGACGAAGGAAATCCATTTCCCGCACTCCTTGGGTCTCCTCTACTCTGCCATCACGTATTATCTCGGATTCAAGGTGAACAGCGCCGAATACAAAGTGATGGGACTCGCGCCGTACGGGGAACCGAAGTACATGAAGGAGATGCGGGAACTGATCCACCTGAAAGAAGACGGGAGTTTCGCGCTCAACATGAAGTATTTCACCTACGAGTACGGCCTCCGGATGACGGGGAAAGAGATCGAGAAACTCTTCGAACAGCCCACCAGAAAGCCCGAAAGCCCGATGACGCAGTTTCACAAAGACGTCGCGCGCTCCCTGCAGGAGATCACCGAGGAAGCGATGATGAAGATCTGTGCGCAGGCGAAGAAACTGCACCCGAGCGAGAACCTCTGCCTCGCGGGCGGAGTAGCCCTGAATTGTGTCGCAAACGGCAAGATCCTCCGGTCGAAACTCTTCAAAAATATCTTCATCCAGCCGGCCTCCGGTGACGCAGGCGGCTCCCTCGGCGTCGCACTCGCGATCTGGCACAGGATCTTCAAGGGCGCCCGCATTCCGAAGACAGAACATGTCTACTGGGGGAATGAGTACACGACCGAGGAGATCGAATCCTTTCTAAAAGGGCAGCACATCCCCTATGAACGATTCGAGGACGTTGCGATGACAGAAAAAGTTGCAAGCCTTCTTGAAGGCGAGAACGTCATCGGCTGGTTCCAGGGGCGGATGGAGTTTGGTCCGCGCTCACTTGGGAACCGCTCGATCATCGCGGACGCCCGAAACAAGGAGAACTGGCGGAAGGTGAACCTCAAAATCAAATTCCGCGAATCCTTCCGGCCGTTTGCGCCGACCGTCCTCGAGGAGCGCGTCTCGGATTACTTCGAGCTCGACCGCGAGAGTCCGTATATGTTGCTCGTCGCAAACACGCGGCCGGAGAAGCGATCCGAGATCCCCGCCGTCACCCACGTCGACGGCTCCGCACGCATCCAAACCATCCGCCGCGATCAGAACCCCCGGTACTACGATCTCCTCAAAGCCTTCGAGAAGCGCACGGGCTGCCCCGTGATTATTAATACTTCTTTCAACGTCCGCGGCGAACCGATCGTGGAATCGCCGAAGGACGCGCTCAATTGTTTCCTCCACACGCACATGGACTACCTCGTCCTCGGGAACTTCCTGCTCTCGAAGTCCAAGATGACAGACCTGCCTTCCGGCGGGCAGGCGCAGAAGGAGTACCTGAGAAAGTTTGAGCTGGACTAGCCCCGGTTGCTTGATTGCCTGCCGCAGCCGGAATTCATTCCGGCTGTAATTTCCGCTAGGGTATCCCTCGATGGAAAAAATTCTTCCGCTGCTCCGCTGTCCCCAATCGAAATCACATCTCAAACGAGAAGGTCCCGATCTTGTCTCCGAAACCGGCATCCGTTACCCCATCATCGGAGGCATCCCCCGGCTCCTCACACCGACAAAAAACGCGGAGGAGGAACGCGTGCGACAGATGATGCAGAAGTTTTACGAGCAATTCACGTTCCCGGGCTACGACGGCATCGACAGCCCCAGCGTCCTCATGGACAAGGCCGGAAAGAGCGGATTCGGCATGTGGGTGGATCGGGCTATCTCTCCTTTTGCAACGGTTCTGGAAGTCGGCTGCGGCACGGGGCAGATGACAAACTTCCTGGGGCTTGTGTCGACCCGCACGGTGATCGGCGTAGACCAGAGCATCGCATCGTTAACGCTCGGCCAGGGATTCCGAGACTGCTTCGGGCTCACAAACGTCCACTTCGTCCAGGGCAACATCTTCGAGATGCCGATAAGAGAAAACTCCGTCGATGTGCTGATCTGCAGCGGCGTCCTGCACCACACACCGGACCCGAAGGGAGGGTATAAAGAGCTTCTGAAACTCGTGAAACCCGGAGGAAAGATTCTGATCGGCCTCTATAACACCTACGCGCGCATCCCACTGGGGATCCGGAAAATGATTTTTACGACCACGGGCAATGCGTTTCGCTTCCTCGACGCACACATGCGGAGGAGGGATGTTGATGCGAGCAAGAAGGAGATTTGGTTTCAGGATCAGTACCGAAACCCCCACGAATCATGGCACAGCGTGGATGAAGTTCATAAATGGTTCGGGGAAACGAATGTGAAATTCCTAAGCGGAGTTCCCGCAATCGCCGGAAAACTTCCTGGGGAAGAAACGGGAATGCGTCTCTTTGAAGAGCATCCGCGCGGATCGACGTCCGGCCATGTGATGACCCAGCTCGGATGGATGTTCACGATCGGACGGGAAGGGGGGTTGTTTGTGCTGGTGGGAGAGAAGCAATGAAGTGTTAATATGATATCATATTAACTTTTCCCGACGGAACTGATACCAAAATAAGAATAGCATCGCGCTTGGGCTCAACGCCAAAATGTGGGGAGAAAGTGTAAAGCGCTCACCACGTGAAGTCATGCGGAGAGGGCGGGCTGGCGCGCCACGGGGGGTGAAGGGGAATGCCCTGGCGTCATGGCGGTCGCAACCGCCATGGCTCAAACGAGTCGG
>JBBTTQ010000061.1:0-2637 GCA_038064175.1 Patescibacteria group bacterium | reverse complement strand
CCTTCGTTATCGCCCGCGTAGATGCAACCGGAACCGAAGTGCACCCACCCGATCCCCCGCTTGCCGCACTCATGGAGCAGCGCGAGCGGCCCCGTGACATTGCTCCGGAGAGTTTCCTCCTTATGATCTTCACACCAGTCCACATTGGGTCTGCCGGTCTTTCCCGCTGCGTTGATGACGACATCGGGATCGATTGCGTCGAGGATTTCGCCGATCGCCGCGGAATCCGCGATATCCACGTCGCTGCAATGCGCATCCGCATAGAAGTCGGAAATGAGCGTTCCCAGGTATCCCTTGGCCCCGAAAATGAGAATCTTCACGCAGCCAGTATACTGAAGGAAGTCCGGCAGGAAATAAAAGATTACACTAAAAGCCTATCTATGGTTCATCCGGAGCTCGGTTCACCGGCAGATCCCACAGGCGTGCGATCGTATGTGGCCCGACAGATGAAAAAAATCCGGCGCGAACATCCCCTGGACCCGAAAGATCGGGAATTATTTCTGCTGCATTGTCGCGATCAGATCAAGCAGGATCTTACTCCGTCCGAGATTCGACGCGCTATCGGCATGGTGGAAAGCGGCGTCGTCGGCAAACAAATACTACTGTGGCAACTGCGCGTTCTGCGATCGCTCAAGAGCATGCTGAACATGCTGAAGGGGGAGCCGTGGGATCCTCCGGATCGCAAAGAGCGTCACCTCAGTAACGTGATACGCACGCGAAACACACTGCATTCCATCCTTGCGTCCGCACAGGTGAGCCACAGGGACGAATCTGCATACAAAGAGTAAGCAGTGAAAGCGGCAAACGCGTGGATGACCGGCATAGGGAAGCTGTATTTGCGTATTCCCAAGCGCATGGATGGGCGTTACAATGCCCTCCGCATGCCCCGCCACCGAAAACGAACGAGGCGCCGGACGAAGAAGTCCTCCGGACTCGCATTGGAATCGCACACGCGCTCCGCGATCTGGGGAGTTCTGGAGATCAGCTTCGGCATCCTCCTCTTCCTCTCCCTGAGCGGCAGAGCGGGCATCGCGGGAAATGCGGTGAACGCCTCGCTGACGTCGTTCTTCGGCGCGTGGGGACCCATCTTCCCGGTGTTCCTGATCGTGTCCGGTCTCATCCAATGGTTTGCGCCGGACGCTCGCCTGAGCGCCAAGAGGAGCGTTGGGCTGCTCCTCTGCCTGTTTTCCTTCCTGGGACTGATGCACCTCGGCGCGCCGCTCGAGGATCTCTGGACTGCGCGCGAGGAATTGGCCGGCGTGATCGGATTTCTGATGAGCCTCCCCTTCCGGCTTTTCCTGAGCGCCACGGTCGGATACGTGGTTCTTGCCACTTCGTTCCTCGTGGGACTCTTCATCGCCTTTGAACCGGACATCGTAGCGCTGCGTGAAGCGTTCCTGTTGCCGTTCAAACAGAAACCGAAGAGACACCTCACTCTGGAGCGTGTCGAGCCTGAGGAATTTGAAGAAGAAGAGGAGGAGGAAGAAGACCGTGAGGATCTCGTGGAACAGGACAGAGAACCCGCGGAACTCAATATCGTGCGACCGGCGTTCGCCCAGGCAACGGCAAAATCCAAGGCGGACAAGGCAAAAGCCGCGCAGAAACTCCTCAGAGACGTCATGGAGATGAAAGACACGCGCTTCGAGGAGTGGACGTTTCCGGGCCTGGATCTTCTCGATTCCGACCACAGCGTGCTCGCCATCGACGACGAGGAACTCAAGCGCCAGGCAAAATCCATCGAGGAGAAACTGGGTGAATTCGACATCAACGTTGTCGTCCGTGATGCCAAGCCCGGTCCGACCGTGACGCAATTCACCGTCGAGCCTGCGGAGGGCGTGAAAGTGAGCAGCATCGCGAATCTGAAGAACGATCTCGCGCTCGCGCTCGCCGCACCGAGCCTCCGGATCGAAGCGCCGATCCCGGGACAATCCCTCGTCGGCATCGAGATGCCTAATTCCAAGCGCACCATCGTGCACCTGAGGGAAATTCTCGAGAGCCAGTCGTTCGTCCAGAGTACCTCTTCGCTCACGCTGCCGCTCGGACGCGACGTCTCGGGCGAATCGGTCGTGGCCATCCTCGACGACATGCCGCACCTGCTTATCGCCGGCGCCACGGGCGCGGGAAAATCCGTCTGTATGAACGTTTTCCTCACGTCGCTGCTCTATCAGAACGCTCCGCACGAACTGAAATTGATCCTGATCGATCCGAAGCGCGTCGAGCTCACGCCCTATGACGGCATTCCGCACCTCCTGACGCCGGTGATCACGGAAGCGGAACGGGCTCTCCAGGCGCTTCGATGGGCGGTTGCGGAAATGGGACGCAGGCTGCACCGCTTCTCGGACGCGGGCGTCCGCAACATCGATGAATATAATGAGAAACAGACCGAGGAAGAGAACGTCATTCCGAGAGTCGTCATCGTCATCGACGAACTCGCCGACCTCATGATGCGTCAGTATCGCCGCGATACGGAAATGATGATCTCCAGGATCGCCCAGATGGCGCGCGCCGCGGGGCTCCACCTCGTGATCGCGACGCAGCGTCCGAGCGTGGATGTCATCACCGGTCTCATCAAGGCGAATATCACCACCCGCATCGCGTTCCGCGTCGTGAGCGCCGTAGACAGCCGCACCATCATCG
>JBBTTQ010000060.1:0-3240 GCA_038064175.1 Patescibacteria group bacterium | reverse complement strand
GACTTCACGTGGTGAGCGCTTTACACTTTCTCCCCACATTTTGGCGTTGAGCCGATGCAATAGTACGAAGTGCAAAATGCGAAGGGCAACGTACGAAAAGACGATGAAGATGCAGCACGCGCATCTTGCGCGTGGTCGCAGGGGTTTCTATTTTTTGTCGATGGGTCACTTGTCGCCGAGTCGCTTGTCGGCCAGTGACGTATCGACTTCTCGACTCGTGACGTATCAGGGTTCATAGCTCAAGCGCGCGCTTGACGCTTCCATCTGATCGATCTCGTGCTGCTGAGCTTCGATGTCGCCCTTCCTGCCGCCTCCGGAAACAGAGACGCCCTGTGTCCGGAAGAAACGCTCCAGGAGGGGTCCTTTTCAGAAGTCTGAGAAAGTGGACTTTTCTCTGGCGGAAAAGGCCAAAACGGCGTACGGTCAGGGGACGCAGGTCGCCTTTTCCCCCCCTCTCTCATTCGCAAAAAATATGAGTTTTGTCCCGTGAAAGGATGCGGCAAGGGAACTCTCGGAAAGCCGTATTGCGCGAAACACATGACGCTCGCCGGGCGGCGGAAATTATCCGAAACACTCTCGATCCTCATTCGGTCGCATTGTCACAATGCAAAGTGCGTGAGCGGGGAAGCGCATGAGAGCGGGGAACAGTACTGCACGGAGTGCCGCGAACCCTGCTGCTGGAAAAATCCGTAACTCTTATACCGAACAAGCAAACCATTCTCTCTTCGCGCGTGCCCCCCTCACCCCTTCCTCTCCCATGATGAGGGAGAGGGGACAGAGGAAATGTGAAGATGCTGGTGCGTATCCATTCCCTGGGCAAGGCGCGATCCTCTTTCTTATGTTGGTATTCCAGCCTTGTTCAAGGAAAAAGCCCTCCTGAAGAGGGCTTTATCATGCATGTCTTGAATGCAAATTATGCGGCGACCGCCTCGTCCTTTTCGATGTCGGCTTCCATAGCGCCGGCTTCGACGGCGACCACGTTTCCCGCCTTCGGACCCTTCTCGCCTTTTTCCATATCAAATTGCACCGTCTGGCCGACCTGCAGATTGTCGTACTGGCCGTTGCAGGCGCTGTGATGGAAAAAGACGTCGTCCGATCCTGTGACGGCGATAAAACCAAATCCTTTGTCTGTCTTCGTTTTGATAGTGCCTGTAGCCATAAGAAGAAGTAGAAAAAATAAAAATGTCTCACATAGACAGCTGATCGTACCTCATTCCGCAAGGGAAAGCCATCATTTCCTCCCTCATTGTTCTCACATTTTTCCAGCGGGCTCCGACGGAAAGAACGACCTCTGAGGGGGGTGTCCAATGCCTTTCTATGACTTCGGGCTCCATTATTGTCCTCAGTTCTCTCACCACCCTCATGCCCATCGATAGAAGGCAGCAGGCGGTTCCCATGTTCCCGGCATGTCACTCCGCGCAGCATGAGTTCGGCGGCCTCTCCTTCATTTGGCGATCCATGGGCTGTATTGTATAGTACATTCGTTTCCTCTCTCTTTCTATGAGACATGTTCGCGGGACTAGACCAGAAGTGAGTTGGTTTTTCGTGAGAGGAGGGCAGAAAGAACAGAGACACGGGTCTGGTAATCGCGAATATTGTAGCGAAAAACAACACTTGGGTCGGCTTCAGCGCAAGGGTCTGCGTAATTCTTCGGAGTGCTTCGGCTTTCGAGGTGGGATGGCCAAAGACTTCCTGGAAGAACTGCCGGATTCCCTTTGATGTCAGGATCGGCATGATCTCATCGCTCGGCGAGGAGGATGCGACGAAGAGCGGCACAGATTACGAGCGCAGGAACTCCTCGACGCCGGGGACGAGTGGGCATTGCGAAAGGTTTTCCTCGAGACATCGTCCGTACTTCTTGCCCAAGGAGATGCCGATCTCATCGCTGTACGGAAGTCGCAGAATTTTCTCGAAGATATGAGGAAACTTCAGGTGACGATTGATGCCCCGCTGGCTGCGGTTATAGGCGTCGATCTCAGTATGGTGCTGCGGATAGTCGTCAAAGAGGGATACGAAGGTCTGAAATTTGTACTCCATCGAATCGAGGATCACCCCGTCGAAGTCGAAGGCAAGAGCGCGGGAGGGGGAGAGATCGTGGATCATCAACACGGTTAGTATGCCCGATTCCGCAGAGATTCACGATGCTGAAGCGCTTTCAAAAAACCTCCCTTTCCTTCCTGCAACACTCTCGACCCTCTTGTGATTTTACTGATGCTAACCCCCAGTTTATCAGCGATATCTCGCTGCGGCATGCCATTGGCAAGAAGCTGAACAATTTGCCATCGTTCCGTCAATGATTCTCGCTCATTGGGCGTGAGCAGATCTTGCAACAGTGCATCCCATTCTACTGTGTTGCGCGGCTGCTCTAACACTCGCAAGAGTGCTCTGTAGGCCTTCTTATTTCGCATGATCCCATCGTAGCAAATTCTCTTGACCTCGTCCCTGTGAAATGTAATGATGTACTGGTGCAACAGTACATCAGTCATCACAGGCTCTCTTGGCGGCTCTCACACCTAAACCTGCTGTACAGCTGGCGATGAGTATTCTGTGAATTCGACTCTTTCGCGCCTTCGCTGCATAGCGAGGCGTTTTTTTATTACGTACTTTTCTCTCCCCATGAAATCACTCCATGAAACACCATCGGCAACCATAGATCGGTACATCCAGGGCAATCAGCCTTTTGCAATTATCAGCAAACAGGGAAGTGACGATGCCCATTTCCTGAGCGGAGAAGTCAATCAGCTCGAGCGTCTTGCGGATATTCCGCGTTCTTCAGATAACGACGGCAATCATGAGCGTTTTGACACACTCTCGGTCATCCCGTTCTCGCAGGTACGGGAAACAGGGCTCGAAGCAAAAGAGGACGATTGCAAGATCCGTTGCATGACTATACGGGAGCAGTCCCGTCTGCGCATGCACGATCTCTTGGGTGTCTTGCCTCAGGAAGCAGTCGCGCTCGAAGAAGGCATACAATATTCCGAAACGGAGGAGGAATATGCCGACATCGTGCGTCGTATTGTTGCAGAACAGATCAAGCAAGGTAACACCTGCAACTGCGTCATCTCCACAAAAGCCAATTGTAGGATCGCGGAGATGACTCCACAGAAAGCCTTGAGCGTTTTTCGGAAGGTGCTGATGAATGAATTCGGAGCCTACATGACTTTCTTTTTCTATGATGGAGAGAGTTAGGGCTCTAAAAATTTCAACTTGAACAAGTAATTGATTCGTGCTTCCATGGGC